>DATEAM010000198.1:0-2568 GCA_035288385.1 Thermodesulfobacteriota bacterium | reverse complement strand
CCGCCCCGCCCTCTCTCATCAATAGGGTGCAGACCTTGAGGGTTGCAGGCCCCTTGGCGGCGAGGTGTTTCTTTACGGTCCCGGCGGTAAGCCCCCGGTCCACTATGCCCTCGACTATTATGACGTCTCGGCCGGTTATGTCCGCGGTTATCTCCCTCGTTACCTTGACCACTTCTCCTGGGGCCTCCCTCATGCCGTAGGCCGAGGTCTGGATAAAGTCCACCTCGTGGGGGGTCTTTAGCGCGCGCACGAGGTCCGAGAGAAAGACGGAGGCCCCCTTGAGCACCCCAACGAACACGGGGGTGCTCTCCCGGTAATCCGAGCTTATCTCTTCGGCGAGCCGGGATACGACCTCGGCGACCTCCTCGGGCGTCATGATAAGTTTCAGGTCTTCGGGCATGTCAAAAAATATTTAAAGGGGCTAAGGACGGTAACAGGGTCTTTGAAATCGTCCCGACGTTGCGGCGGGAAGGCTCTCCCCCGGTCAGACTAAGCATATAACCCGACTGGAGGAGTGTCAAGGAGGTATTCGCCGCGCCCTCCAAACCGACGAGTTGACAGTCAGCCGAAGAAAAGTCCCGCAAGGCCCCACCCTTTTCTTTTTGACAAGGGACGAGTTAATATCATAGAATGGAATATTATCTTTTTTCAGGATTAACGGACACAAGGACCGAACTTCGCGGAATTCAAGAAACCGGATTTTTTACGGAAAACATAAAAGTGACGAACAGGGAAAGAATAAGAAATTTTTCCATAATTGCCCATATAGACCACGGCAAGTCCACCCTCTCCGACAGGCTCCTCGAGTTCACGGGGACCATAACCGAGAGGGAGCGGGTGGCGCAGTTCCTCGACAAGATGGAGCTCGAGAGGGAGAGGGGCATAACCATAAAGGCCCAGACCGCGCGCCTTGCTTACAGGGCCGAGGACGGCAAGGACTACGTCCTTAACCTCATAGACACCCCCGGGCACGTGGACTTCAGCTACGAGGTCAGCCGGAGCCTTTCGGCGTGCGAAGGGGCCCTTCTCATAGTGGACGCCTCCCAGGGCGTTGAGGCGCAAACCCTCGCGCACCTATATACCGCCGTTGACGTGGGCCTGGATATCGTACCCGTATTGAACAAGATAGACCTCCCCCAGTCCGACCCCGAGAGGGTCAAGAAGGAGATAGAGGACATCCTCGGGCTCGACGCCTCGGACGCTCTCCTTGTGAGCGCCAAGCAGGGCATCGGGATAAAGGAGACCCTCGAGGCGATAGTAAAGAGGATACCGGCGCCCGAGGGCGACTCCGAGAGCCCGCTTAAGGCCCTTGTCTTCGACTCCTGGTACGACACATACCAGGGAGTCATAACCCAGATAAGGGTCTATGAGGGGGTCGTTAGGAGGGGGACGAGGATAAGGTTCATGGCAACGGGCAAGGAGTTCGATGTGGACAACGTGGGGGTCTTCGCCCCGCACCCCAAAGAGGTGGGCGAGCTCGGCCCCGGTGAGGTGGGCTTTGTGATAGCAGGGATAAAGGAGGTAAGGGACACGAGCGTGGGAGATACCATGACAGACGCCAGGAATCCCACAGAGAGCCCTGTGCCCGGGTACAAGGCGGCCAAGGCCATGGTCTTCTCTGGGCTCTACCCCGTGGACTCGGCCCAGTACGAGGCGTTGAAGGATGCGGTCGTAAAGCTCCGCCTTAACGACTCCTCCTTCTCCTTCGAGCCTGAGACCTCTCTCGCGCTCGGCTTCGGCTTCAGGTGCGGTTTCCTCGGGCTCTTCCACATGGAGATAATCCGGGAGAGGCTCGAGAGGGAGTACGGCCTCGAGCTTATAACGACGGCCCCCACCGTCTCCTACAGGGTCACGAAGACGGACGGGAAAGTCGTCTTCGTCGAGAACCCCAAGGAGCTTCCCTCCCCTCAGTACATCGAGGAGATAGAGGAGCCGTACATACGCGCCACCATCCACACGCCCTCCGAGTTCCTCGGCACGATCCTGAAGCTATGCGAGGCAAGAAGGGGGAGCCAGAAGGAGATAAAGTTCATAACGCCGACGAGGGTGATGGTGGAATACGAGATACCTCTTAACGAGGTGGTCCTCGACTTCTACGACAGGCTGAAGAGCATAAGCAAGGGCTACGCCTCCATGGACTACGAGTACCTTGACTTCAGGGCCTCGGACCTGATAAAGCTCGACATCCTCATAAACGGGGACCCCGTGGACGCACTCTCGCTCATAGTGCCCAGGGAGAGGGCGTACCCGAGGGGCAAGGAACTCGTGGAGAAGATGCGCGAGATCATACCCAGGCAGATGTTCGAGGTCGTCATCCAGGCGGCCATCGGTTCGCGCGTCATAGCCCGCGAGAGCATAAAGGCCCTCCGTAAGAACGTCACCGCCAAGTGCTACGGAGGGGACATAACGAGGAAGAGGAAGCTCATCGAGAAGCAGAAGGAAGGCAAGAAACGTATGAAGCAGGTGGGCCGCGTGGAGCTCCCCCAGGAGGCCTTCCTCGCCGTATTGAAGGTCAGTTGATTTTCCGGGGGGGGGCCGGGGGTGAACCTTTCTTCAGAAAGGTTCACC
>DATEAM010000197.1:0-5135 GCA_035288385.1 Thermodesulfobacteriota bacterium | reverse complement strand
CCAAAGACTTTTGGCTATCCCGTGGCGGGAGACCCCGCGGGAGAAATCTCTTGCGAGGGGGCCTCCCGCCACGGGATAAACAGCTAAAAGTTTTTGAAGGGAGTTTGAGGGGAACTTTTTTCAAAAAGTTCCCCTCAATACAAAAGGAGACGAAATGAGAAAAAACGTAAAGCGTGTCGTCCTCGCCTATTCCGGGGGTCTTGACACCTCGGTCATCATAGCGTGGCTAAGAGAGGTTTACGGCTGCGAGGTGGTGGCCTTCGTGGCAGACATGGGCCAGGGCGCCGAGATAAAGGGCCTCAAGAAAAAGGCCATCGCCACGGGGGCGAGCAAGGTCTTCATAAAGGACTTGAAGGAGGAGTTCGTAAGGGACTTCGTTTTTCCCATGCTCAGGGCAGGAGCGGTCTACGAAGGCGGATACCTCCTCGGCACCTCCATAGCGAGGCCCCTTATAGCCAAGGCTCAGATGGAGGTCGCGGCGAAGGTGAGAGCCGACGGAGTTGCCCACGGCGCCACGGGCAAGGGCAACGACCAGGTGCGCTTCGAGCTCACCTACTATGCCATGAACCCCCATATAAAGGTTATAGCCCCCTGGAGAGAGTGGGAGATGAAGGGTAGAAACGACCTCATACGCTACGCCAAGGAGCGCGGGATACCCGTGCCCGTTACAAAGGCGAAGCCCTACAGCTCGGACCGTAACCTCTTCCACCTGAGCTTCGAGGGCGGGGTGCTCGAAGACCCGGCAAAGGAGCCGCCCGAGGACATGTTCGTCCTTACAGTCTCGCCCGAGAAGGCCCCCGACAGGGCGACCTACGTGGAGGTCGGTTTTCAAAAAGGGAACCCCGTATCCCTTGACGGGAGGAAACTCTCCCCGGCAAGGCTCCTCGCCAGGCTTAACGACCTTGGGGGCAGGAACGGGGTGGGCAGGGCCGATATGGTCGAGAGCCGCTATGTGGGGATGAAGTCGAGGGGGGTCTACGAGACCCCGGGGGGCACCATACTCCACGCGGCACGTAAGGCCGTGGAGTCTCTTACCATGGACCGCGACGTAATGCACATTAGGGACAGCCTCTCACCCCTGTACTCGAGACTCGTCTACAACGGCTACTGGTATACGCCCGAGAGAAAGGCCCTCCAGGCCCTCGTCGACGAGGCCGCTTCGGTAGTAACGGGCTCGGCGAGAATAAAACTCTACAAGGGCAACTGCACCGTCGTCGGCAGAAAGGCGAAAAAGTCGCTCTACCGCCCGGACTTCGCCACCTTCGAGGAAGACACGGTCTACGACCAGAAAGACGCCGAGGGGTTCATAAAGATAAACGCCCTGAGGCTCAAGATAGACTCAATGATCGGCAAAGGCGGCCCCCGCTGAGGGAAACTTTTTGTAAAAAGTTTCCCTCAGGCTCCCTTCAAAAACTTATAGCTATCGTGAGGAGGGCGACCCCCTGAAAGAAATTCGCGTTAGATGGGGTCGCCCTCCTCACGATAAATAACCAAAAGTCTTTGGAAGGGGGTTTGGGGGAAAACTTTCTTCAGAAAGATTTCCCCCAACAGAAGCAATGAAGCTTGCGAGGTTCTTAACAGGGGATAGGGTTTCATACGGCGTCGTCGAGGGCGACCTCGTCTATGAGATAAGCGAAGAGGATTTTTTCAGCGGGTCCGCCGACCGAAGGGGCGCGGGGCATAAGTTGACGAGCGTAAGGCTACTCGCCCCGGTACTGCCTTCGAAGATAGTCGCCATAGGACTCAACTTCAAGGCCCACGCGGCGGAGTTCGGCAAGGCCCTCCCCGAAGAGCCGATGCTCTTCCTGAAACCCTCCACCGCGGTCATTGGTCCCGGCGACGAGATCGTCTATCCATCCCACATGTCTCGGAGGGTGGATTACGAGGGGGAGCTTGCCCTGGTCGTCGGCAAAGAGGCGAAGGCGGTTGCCGTAGAAGAGGCGCAAAGGTACATACTCGGCTACACGTGCTTTAACGACGTAACGGCCAGGGACCTTCAGGGTAAAGACGTCCAGTACACGCGCGCAAAGGGTTTCGACACCTTCGCTCCCATGGGCCCCTGGATAGAGACGGAGCTCGACGCCGGGGACGTGAGGATAGAGACCTTTCTGAACGGCGAGAAGCGTCAGGACACCTCTACAGGCGACATGATATTCAACGTCTTCGACCTCCTGAGCTTCGTTACTCACGTCATGACCATGCTCCCGGGAGACGTAATAGCAACGGGCACGCCTTCGGGCGTGGGGAAGATGAAGCCCGGGAACACCGTGGAGGTGAGGGTGGAGGGCATAGGGAGCCTCGTAAACACGGTAACGGCCTGGGATATTTCCTGAAGGCTCCCTGGAAATTTTCGAGTCAGGGCGGTAATTTTTTTAAAGAGGCTCGGGGGGGGCTGGGAGGCCCCAATTACGGAGCAGGGGTTTCTCCGGTTGACTGGACGTCGATTTTTGTGTTATCCCTTTGGTAGTTTTCCGAGGAGGTTCAGGGATGGGCGAGGACTACATACAGAGGCTTTTTGCCGAGAGGATCGGGGGTAGTTCCTTCGGCAAGTCCACCAGGATATACAAGTTCGAGAAGATAAAGAGGGCGAAGGCCGAGGCCAAGAAGAAGGACCCGGCAAGAGAGCTCCTCGACTTCGGCGTGGGCGAACCCGACGAGATGGCCTTCCCCATAGTGGTGGAGGCGTTGAGGCACGAGTGCGCGAAGCCCGAGAACAGGGGGTACGCCGATAACGGCATAGTGGAGCTAAAAGAGGCGGCCGCCAAGTACCTCGAAAGGGTCTACGGCGTAAAGGGCCTTGACCCGGGAATGGAGGTCGTCCACTCCATAGGCTCGAAGCCCGCGCTCGCCATGCTCCCCGACGCATTCATAGACCGGGGGGACTCTACCCTCATGACCGTGCCCGGTTATCCCGTCATAGCGACCCACACCGAGTGGCACGGCGGCCGCGTCGTAAACCTGCCGCTCCTCGAGGAGAACGGTTTTCTTCCCGACCTCGACGCCATCTCCGATGACGACCTCAAGGGGGCGAAGCTCCTTTACCTCAACTACCCCAACAACCCCACGGGGGCCTCGGCCACGGTGGAGTTCTTCGAAAAGGTCGTCGAGTTCGCCCGCGAACATAAGATCGTCGTCGTGCAGGACGCCGCGTACGCGGCCCTTACATACGACGGGAAACCGCTCAGTTTTCTCTCCGTCGAAGGAGCGAAGGACGTGGGGGTGGAGATACACTCCTTCTCCAAGGCCTTCAACATGACGGGCTGGAGGCTCGCCTTCCTGGCGGGATCGAAGAAGGTCATATCCGCCTTCGCCCACGTAAAGGACAATTATGACTCGGGCCAGTTCATAGCCATACAGAAGGCCGGAATATACGCCCTCGAACACCCGGATATAACGGATAAGATAACGGCCAAGTACAAGAGAAGATTGAAGCTCATGGTGGAGGCACTGAACTCCTGCGGCTTCGAGGCCGCCATGCCAGGGGGCACTTTCTACCTGTACGTAAGGGCTCCCAGAAAGGCGATGAAGGACGTCGACTTCAAAAGCGCCGAGGAGGCCTCGGAGTACCTCATAAAAGAGGCGCACATATCCACGGTGCCCTGGGACGACGCCGGAAGTTACCTGAGGTTCTCGGCCACCTTCGCCGCAAAGGACAAGGAAGAGGAGTACAGGGTCATAGAGGAGATGAAGAAGAGGCTCAAGGGCTTGAAGCTCGGGTTTTGAACCCCCGCGCCCCTGTAAGATAAAGAACCGCATGTCCTGAAAATCTCTCGACCCTTACCCGCAGGCCGCCCGCCTCCTTCAAGTCCCTTTTCCAGGAGCCCCTTATCCCCCGGAAGTCCTTCTTATCAATTTTTTCCAGACAGGAAATTTTTCCATGGCGGAGAGGGTTTTTATTTCCATCGGTTCCAACCTCGGGCAAAGGGCCCGAAACTGCCTGAGGGCCGTGGAGCTCTTAACGGAGGCCCCAGGGGTTGAGCAGATAAGGAAAAGCTCTCTTTACGAGACCGAGCCCTGGGGGAAGGCCGGCCAGCCGGGGTTCATAAACTGCGTAGTCGAGGTAACGACGACTTTAGAGCCCCGCGGGCTACTTGCCGTCTTGAAAGAGATAGAAGAGGAGATGGGCCGGAGAGCGGGGGAGCGCTGGGGCCCGAGGACGGTGGACCTTGACATAGTATTCTTCGGCGACAGGGTGATAGCCGAAGAGGGGCTTACCGTGCCCCACCCAAGAGCCCACGAGAGGGCCTTTGTCCTTGCCCCTTTAGCCGAGATAGCCCCGGGGTTCGTGCACCCGGTGATTAAAAAGTCGGTTAAGGAACTCTCCGAGGCCGCGCGAGGAGGGGTAAAATTGTTCGAGGGAGAGAAGTGAAGACCTTATTTTTCATACTCGCGCTCTATCTCGTCTACGTAGTCATAAAGAGCTACGTGCTCAAGAAGAATCTCGAGCAGAGAAGGGCCGGACGCCCCGGACCCCCGCCGACTAAAGGTACCGCAGGGGCGGGGGGGGCTGGGGAGGCTGGGGGGGGGGGCGAGGAGATGGTCCAGGACCCGGTCTGCAAGAGCTATGTGCCGGTATCCTCCGCCGAAACGCTCTTTACGCCAGGTGGGAGGTTGTATTTCTGCAGCTCTGAGTGCAGGGATAAATACGAGGCGGCAGGCGGCGGTGCCTGAAGGTGGTTTTTCCTATGCTGGCCGATTGAAAAAACGAAATTAAATGCAAAAGATAAAACTTGAGCTCCCGGTCACTGTCGGATAAGTTCTTACTGAAGTCCGCGATTGAAAGGTTTATTGAGAAGCTGTATATTGCTGATGGTACTCTCCAGGGTAGGGCGGGCTGCGCCCACCATTCAAGGGTGTAGGATACTTTGGTGGGCGGAGCCCACCCTACAAAACTGCCGTACAGCTCCGTTTCGACATAAAGGGCTCAAAACTCCCCCCGGATATAAAAGAGAGGCTTATCCGCCTCGGAGGCAGGAGGGTCACGGATGAGGGGATACTCATCATCTCTTCAAGGGGCTTAAGGAAAAGGGAGCTTAACAGGGTCGATGCGGCCGATAAGCTCATCGCCCTCATCAGGAAGGCCTGTGAGAGGCCGAGAAGGCGAGTAAAGACAAAACCGTCCAGGGCTAAAATGG
>DATEAM010000196.1:0-9783 GCA_035288385.1 Thermodesulfobacteriota bacterium | reverse complement strand
CCCGTAACGGCCCTTTCCGGCTGTGACGGCGTCAACGGCTGTGACGTTCACTTTGGCCTTTGCGAGCCTTTTAAGTATGGAGCCGACCGCCCCTGGCCTGTCTTTTCCCTGGATCAAGAAGGCGACCTTCTTCGCGCTTATCCTGAGCCCAGCCTTCTTCGCGGCCCTCTTGAACCTGGCGGCGTTTTCAGGGATAAAGTCCAGCTGCGCCTTTCCGCTTCTCGGAAAGCCGCTGAAGGCGAGCAGGTTAACCCCTGAGTCCCCGAGCTCCCCGAGGATGCGCGCCCCCTCACCGGGCCTGTTTGCAACCGTTACCTTGAAATAATCCATCTTGCGGACCGTGTCTGCCATGACCCCACCTCCTGCGTTTTTTGAAACGGCGCTGTAAACCGCTTTAAGCTAAAAATAGCAGGGGAGTCCGTGTCTGTCAATTTTATTTGTTGTTGTATTGGGCGTTGGAAACCAGTAAAATATATCCGCCTTGAAATTTTATATGCGCCTGTAGCTCAGCTGGATAGAGCGTCGGACTACGAATCCGCAGGTCGGGGGTTCGAATCCCTCCAGGCGCGCCAGTCTTTTCAAGGGGGGGCCGGTCTAAAGTCCGACCTCCCTTTTACATTGCCTGGGGCCGGCTCAAAACCCCCTTTCTCTCTTGCAATTTTAATAAATAAGTATATAATTTTTAGTGACCGGCCCGGAAGATTTTAAGGGCTCGTCTCTTGGCACTGCAACCTGCGTTATAGTCATCTCCTCGAAGACCTCGCCTCGAAACAAACCCCTTAGAGCCTTCAGCGCGGTTATAAAAAACCTTTTCCCGGGAGAAGTCCGGTTTTTTCCCCGCGCCCTCGTCAGCGTAATGCCCGGAAAAGTATCCACACTTGAACCAATCCTACCCATCCCGACCCTCTCCATTGCCCGTTGGATTGTCAGGAGTAGCCATGAGAAAGGGGTTGACCCTATTTTGGGCTTTTCCGGGCCGGTGGGCTAATGGGGTTCATGGAGGAAAAAAGCAGGATACGTTTCGCGGTTAACATGGACTCGGCCGAGCGCGATGGGCTCAAGATAAGCTCAAAGCTCCTGAGGCTCGCCAGCATCGTAATGGAAGGTTCCGGTGGAAACGCGAAATAGCGCGAAGAATACGTCCGTGGGGTCGCGGGGGTCGCGGGGGCCGCGGGGCCTCGGGCGCCGCTTCGCCGACATGTCCATAAGGCGAAAGCTCACGGCCCTTATCATATTCGCTACAGGCGCAGCCCTGCTTCTCATATTCACGATAACCACATTGAAGGAGTGGGTCAGGGAAAAGGACTGGCATGTGCAGCAGCTTACGGGCCACGCAGATATCATCGCGTCGAACAGCACGGCCCCCCTCGTCTTCGACGACCCCGAGGCCGCAGAAAAGACCCTGGGTTTCCTTAAGAGTGTGGAGAATATAGATATAGCGATCCTTTTCAGGCCCGACGGAGCTGTGCTCGCAAGGTATGTGCGCGACGTCGAGGAAAAAGAAGAGCACCTGGATGAAAGACCCCTCAAGGAGGGCCACTGGTTCAAGGACCGCCATCTCTACTTTTTCAAGAAGATTATCAATGACGGCGAGCCCGTGGGCTCGCTATTCATCATATCCCACATGGAAGAGTTGTATTCCTCTATTAAGTGGCACATGGTCTTTACGACCATCGTCATGGTCTTGTCCTCGGCCGTGGCGTTGCTCCTTTCGCTTATCCCCCAGAGGTTCATCTCCAGGCCTCTCCTCGACCTCGCGGGTCTTACGAACGCGGTTTCCCGGGACAAAGACTACTCTCTCAGGGCCGAAAAGACCGGCAACGACGAGCTCGGCGAGCTCGTGGACGGCTTCAACAACATGCTCTCTCAGATAGGGGAAAGGGACACGGAGCTTACAAGACACAGGCTCCACCTCGAGGAGCTCGTAGGCGAAAGGACCTCGGAGCTTGAGAGCGCGAAGGAGAGGCTCGAGAAGGAGCTTACGCACAGGGAGAAGGCCGAGGAGGCCCTCAAGGAGAGCGAGGAGAAGTTCCGCACGATGGGCTCCTCGGCCAAGGACGCCATACTCATGACCGACAACGACGGGAAGATAACCTTATGGAACGAGGCGGCCGAGGCCATCTTCGGCTACGTCCCGGGGGAGGCGATGGGCAGGGACCTCCATTCGTTAATCGTACCCGAGCGTTACAGGAAGAGGTACACCGAGGGTTTTGCAGAGTTCAGAGATAGTGGCGAGGGCCCGGTGGTGGGCAAGACCTTCGAGATAGAGGCCAAAAGGAAGGACGGGGCGGAGTTGTCCGTGGAGCTTTCCGTCTCGGCGGTGAGGCTCAAGGGGAGGTGGGGCGCCATAGGGATCATCCGCGACATCACGGGAAGAAAGCTCGCCGAGAGGGAAAGGGAGAGGCTCCTGAGGGAGACGGAGAAGGTCAACAAGGAGCTAAAGGACTTCGCCTACATCGTATCCCACGACCTCAAGGCACCTTTGAGGGCCATAAACCAGCTCTCGGGTTGGATAGAGGAGGATTACCGTGACAGGCTCGACGAGGAAGGAAGAGAGAACCTCGGGCTGCTCAGGAAAAGGGCCCGGAACATGCACGACATGATAGACGGCATTCTCCAGTACTCGAGGGTGGGCAGGATGAAGCGCGAGGTCAGTGCCGTCGACACATCGAGGCTGGTGGCAGACGTCGTGGAGAGCATCTCCCCTCCGGAAAATATCAGGGTCTCCGTAAAAGAGGACCTCCCGGAGGTTAAAGCCGACCCGGTCCAGCTCTCTCAGGTATTCCAGAACCTCATCAGCAACGCCGTAAAGTACATGGACAAACCCGAGGGGCTCATAGAGGTGGGGTGCAGCGCGAACGGCGGCCTCCGGGAGTTCTATGTAAAGGACAACGGCCCTGGCATAGAAAGCAGGCACTTCGAGCGCATATTCCAGATATTCCAGACCCTCGATGCCGGCGGCGGCCGGGACAGCACCGGAGTCGGGCTCGCGATAGTGAAAAAGATAGTGGAGCAGAACGGCGGGGCCGTGAGCGTGGACTCAGAGGTAGGCAGGGGAACGACCTTCAGGTTCACGCTTCCCGGGTGCTGATTAACGGGAGACTCAACATGGGAGAGAAAAATATCCGGGTCCTCCTCGTTGACGACAAACAGGCGGACAGGATGGCCCTTCTGAGAATGGTGGAGGAAAAGGGGCTTTCCTATGAGGTGGAGACGGCGGGGACGGTATCGAAGGCGAAGGAGCTTATAGGAAGGGGGGGTTACGACATAGCGCTCCTCGACTATATGCTCCCCGACGGGAGCGGGCTCGAGCTCCTCGAGATCATAAAGGACTTCCCCGCCGTTTTCCTCACCGGCAGCGGGGACGAGACAGTGGCCGTAAAGGCGATGAAGGGAGGGGCCTACGACTATATCATAAAGGACAACGACAACGGGTACCTCGAGCCTCTGCCCCAGTTGATCGAAAAGGTTATACGGAGCTTCAGGATCGAGCAGAAACACAGGCTCGCGCAGGAGCACCTAATAAAGCTCAACCAGGAGCTCGTGAGGCTCTACGAGGAGACGAGGTCGCTATCGCTAACCGACCCCCTGACGGGTCTTTCCAACAGGCGGCGGCTCCTCGTGGAGATCGAAAGGGACATAGAGAGGGCCAAGCGCTACGGCCACCCGCTTTCCGTAATCATGATAGACATAGACCACTTCAAGAGGTTCAACGACGAGCACGGCCACCTCGATGGAGACAGGGTATTAATAGATGTGGCGAGACTGATCTCCGGCGTTACGCGAAGTTCAGACCTCGCGGTGCGCTACGGCGGAGAGGAATTTCTGATACTCCTTTCGGAAACCAACCTCGAAAACGCCTGCACGCTGGCCGAGAAGATACGCGGGACCATCGAGAAGAATACCCCCGTTACCGTGAGTCTCGGGGTTTCGAGCTGCCGCAGGGATACGAGGGACTATGAGGAGTTCCTCAAGGACGCGGATAAGGCGCTTTACCGGGCCAAGGAGAAGGGGAGGAACAGCATCGAGACGTCGGCAGCAGAGGCTTGTTCGCCGGAAAAAGGGGTCAAGGAGGGGTTATGACGGGCGAAGACCTGCTTTTGGGGCTGATGTCTTTGCCGTGGAGGTGGAGTTATGCCAGACAGTATCCGGGTCCTGTACGTGGAGGACAACGAGGTGGACAGGATGGCCCTTACGAGGAGGATAAGGGAAGAGGGCCTCAGGTATGATGTCGTCGTCGCCGGAACTGTTTCCGAGGCGATGGGACTCATAAAAAAAGAAAACTTTGACATAGCCCTCATCGACTACATGCTGCCCGACGGCCGCGGCCTCGATATCCTCGCCCGCCTCCATGACATCCCTTCCATCCTCATAACCGGAAGCGGCGATGAGGCCGTGGCCGTGAAGGCCATGAAGGGCGGCGCCTACGACTACTTGATCAAGGACCCCGAAGGAGGCTACCTGGAGCTCCTTTCCGCAACCATCGAAAAGGTCATGGACAAGTACAGGCTCGAAAAAAAACACAAACTGGCGCAGGAGAACATCGTCCTTCAGAATATCGAGCTCCGTAGGCTCTACTCGGAGACGAAAGAACTTTCGCTCAGGGATCCCCTTACGGGGCTTGCCAACAGGAGGCTCCTCATCACGGAGCTCGAAAGGGAGATTGTACGGACAAGAAGGTACGGCCGCCTCCTCTCGGCCGTAATGCTCGATATAGACCATTTCAAGGATTACAACGACACACACGGGCACCTCGAGGGGGACAGGGTCCTTTACAATGTCGCGGAGTTGCTCACCGTGCTGATAAGGGTATCGGACCTCGCCGTGCGTTATGGCGCAGAGGAGTTCCTCGTGCTGCTCCCAGAGACGTCCCTTGAAAGCGCAGGGCTCGTTGCCGAGAGGATAAGAAAGGCCGTGGAGGAAGACTCGCCCGTTACGGTAAGCCTCGGCGTGGCGAGTTTCTGCGATGGGATGGAAAAAGGGGAGGAGCTTTTAGAGGAGGCGGACAAAGCCCTTTACAGGGCCAAGCACAATGGGAGGAACAGGGTCGAGGTCGCTCGAAAGCACCATTTGGTAAAGAAATGAAGGCAAAAGGCCTTGCAGAAAAGGAGGTATTATGAAAGGCAATATCCCCATACTCCTGGTGGACGACGACCCCGTGGACGTGATGACGGTTAAGAGGGCCTTAAGGGAAAGCAGGATAACGAACCCCCTGCACGTAACCTCCAACGGCGAGGACGCCCTCGGTTATCTGCGCCGCCAGGGCGCCTGGAGCGACCCGGCCAGTTCTCCGAGGCCCGGTATAATCCTTCTCGACCTCAACATGCCCGTCATGAACGGGATAGAGTTCCTCAATGTCGTCAAGGCCGACGACGACTTGAAGCGCATCCCCGTAATAGTGCTCACCACCTCGCGCGAGGACGAGGACAGGATCGCGAGCTTCGACCTGAGTGTCGCCGGCTACATCATCAAGCCCGTGGAGTTTGAAAAGTTCGTGGACGCCGTAAAGCTGATCGACCTTTACTGGACCCTTAGCGAGCTCTCCCCTGGCGAGGGCGGAAGACACCCGGAGAGGGCCGGTGGGGCGCAGCGAGGGCCGGGTAGGGTAAGGGAAAAGGGGGTAGGGGGTAAACCGTGATTGAAACCCCGGCTGCCCTTCTAACCCTCGATAATCTTCAAAAAAACCTCCCTCGTCCTCGGGCCGTCGAACTCGGCGAAGTAGATGCCCTGCCACGTGCCGAGGACAAGGCGCCCCCTGTCTATGATTATCGTCTCCGAGGCGCCAACGAGGGATGATTTTATGTGGCTGTCGGAGTTTCCCTCGGCATGCAGGTAGCCAGGGTCGTCGTGCTCGACGAGCTTCGAGGTCTTCATGGTTATGTCGTGGACGACAGAGGGGTCCGCGTTCTCGTTAATCGTTATGCCCGCCGTCGTGTGGGGGCAGTAGACGAGCACAACTCCCTCGGTCACGCCGCTCTTCTCCACGGCCCCAGCCACCTCTGCGGTTATGTCCACGAACTCGCACCTCTTTCGTGTCCTCACGCCGAGACGTATCAAGGCAAACCCTCCTTTTTCATAAGGTTTCAGCACCATATCCAGCCGAATATCAAGACGCGCCGGTTGATTTATCTTGATTTTGGGGTATAAATAAAAATATGGGGGATTTTTTTTGAAAAGTTTCCCCCCGGACCCCCCCTCAGGATAGCATAAAATTTATGAAAGGAGATTGAGGAAAACTTTTTGAAAAAAGTTTTCCTCAATACAAACATGACCGAGGACAAACGAGACTGGGAAAAGATGTATCATGAAGAGGCGGTCGAGGAGATGCCCTGGTTCTATCCTGGACTCGACCCGGACCTCGTTGGGGCGCTCGAAGGCCTCGGGATAACAGCGGGCTCAATCCTCGACCTGTGCACGGGGCCTGGCACTCAGGCCATGAAGCTTGCCGAGAGGGGCTTCGAGGTCACTGCCTTCGACATATCGAAGACGGCCGTGAAAAAGGCCCATGAAAATGCGAAGAAAAAGGGCCTTGACATAGAGTTTGTCGAGAAGGATTTTCTCGCCGGGGGGTCCAGAAGGACCTTTGATTTCGTCTTCGACAGGGGGTGTTTTCACACCCTCTCCCCGGAGTTAAGGGGCGAGTACCTCAAGGTCATAAGCAAGCTTATCAGACCCGGCGGCTACCTCTTCCTCAAATGCTTCAGCCACAGGGAGAAGATGGAAGGCGGGCCCTACCGCTTCACCCCGGAAGAGATACGAGGGTATTTCTCCGGCCCCTTTGACGTCCTCTCCATCGAGGAGACCGTCTACCACGGGACCCTTAAACCCCTGCCCATAGCCCTGTTCTGCGTCATGCGAAAGACCTGAGAGACAGCCTTTGTCCCGCTTGTACCCCTCCTCCAGCGTCCTTGACATAACCCCGTTTTTACTGTAATTTAAACCTTTCCTTGAAGACCTGAAAGAAAGCGTTGGAAGCGAAAAGAACCGATAAGCTCTTCATGTCCGAGGCCCTTAAGGAGGCCCGGAAAGCGAAGAAAAGGGGCGAGGTGCCCGTTGGCGCCGTCGTCGTCCACGAGGGCGAGGTAATCGCGAGGGGATACAACAGGAAGGAATCCGCTTCAGACCCCACCGCCCACGCCGAGGTGGTCGCCATAACGAGGGCCGCGAAAAAATTGAAGAGGTGGCGCCTCGCAGGCACCACACTCTACGTAACCCTCGAACCATGCCTAATGTGCATGGGCGCCATAGTGCAGGCGCGGATTCCGAGACTCGTATTCGCATCCCTCGACCCCAAGGCAGGCGCCTGCGGCTCTCTTTACGACATATCAAACGACAGGAGGCTCAACCACAGGGTGCATGTGACAAGAGGGGTCGCCGAAGAGGAATCGAGGGAAATCCTAAAAGAATTTTTTTTAAAACTGAGAAAAAAAACTTGAGGGGAACTTTTTGAAAAAAGTCCCCCTCAAACTCCCCTCAAAAACTTTTAGCTATCTTCCTGAGGCAGACCCCCCGATAGATGAAATCCACGCAAGAGGGGGTCTGCCTCAGGAAGATAAATGGCTATAAGTCTTTGGAAGGGGGGTTTGGGGGGAGACCTTTCTTACAGATTGTGTTTCCCCCCAAAAAAAAGAAAAGGGGGATGAGATGACGGAGATATCGGACAACATCTTTCGCGAATACGACATAAGGGGAAGGTACGGGGTGGACCTGACCGACGAGACGGCGGAGCTCCTCGCAAGGGCCTATGCCGTACACGTTAGAAAGACCGGAGCGATGAAGGACCCCATCACGGTGAGCGTGGGAAGGGACGTGCGCACGAGCTCTACCGCCCTGAGGGACGCCCTCATAAAGGGCCTTACGATGAGCGGGATAAACTGCATAGACATAGGGACATGTCCCACGCCCCTGCAGTACTTCTCCATGCACACCCTCGAAGTCGACGGCGGGTTCATGATAACCGGGAGCCACAACCCGCCCGAATACAACGGCTTCAAGATAAGCATAGGCAGGGAGACCATACACGGGGCCGGCATTCAGAAGCTAAAAGAGGTCATAAGAAAGGACGTCCTCGGCAGACCCGGGCCCGGGGGGGCAGGGAGGCGCCCGGGCAAGGTCCAGGGGGTCGATATCGTATCGAGGTACATGGACGACATAAAAAAGAGGTTCGAGTTCCCGGAGCTCAAGAAACCAATAAAGGTCGTCCTCGACAGCGGCAACGGGACGGCCGGGCCCGTTGCCCCGGCGCTCCTCCGTGCCCTGGGCTGCGAGGTCGTGGAGCTTTACTGCGTGCCAGACGGCAACTTCCCCAACCACCACCCCGACCCCACGGTGGAGAAAAACCTCGTAGACCTCATAGCCAAGGTTAAGGACGAGGAGGCCGACTTCGGGGTTGCCTACGACGGAGACGCCGACCGCATAGGCGTGGTGGCGGAGAACGGGGATATCGTCTGGGGCGACAAGCTCATGGTGATATACTCGAGGGATATTCTCGAGACCAGCCCCGGGGCCACGATAGTCGGGGAGGTCAAGTGCTCCCAGGTCATGTACGACGAGATTAAAAACAGGGGCGGAAACGCCGTCATGTGGAAGACGGGCCACTCGCTCATAAAATCGAAGATGAAGGAGCTCAAGGCCGCCATGGCAGGAGAGATGAGCGGACATATCTTCTTCGCAGACAGGTACTACGGGTACGACGACGCCATATACTCCACGTGCAGGCTCGTCGAGATACTGGCGAAAAAGAGGGTTATTGACGAGGAGGCGACCTTCTCGGGGCTTCTGGCCGGGATACCCTCCACCTTCGTCACCCCCGAGATCAGGATAGACTGCCCCGACGAGATGAAGTTCGATGTGATAGAGAGGCTCAAGGCCGCCGTTGGCACGGGCACCAAGGAGTTCAGGATAAGGGACATGATAACCATCGACGGACTGAGGGTAAACTACGAGGGCGGCTGGGCGCTCGTTCGCGCCAGCAACACACAGCCCGTCCTGGTCCTCAGGTTCGAGGCCGCCACCGAAGAGCTACTCGACAAGGCCAGGGAGTTCATAAAAGAGAAATTCCAGGAAGTCGCCCCCGACGTGGCCGTCACTATCTAAAAGCATGGGGGGAGACCTTTCTGAAGAAAGGTCTCCCCCCATACCCCCCTTCCAAAGACTTTTATGCTATTTATCGTGAGGAGGCAGACCCCCCTCTTTCGCGAATTTCATCTCCCGGGGGGGTCTGCCTCCTCACGATAGCTAAAAGTTTTTGAAGGGAGTTTGAGGGGAACTTTTTTCAAAAAGTTCCCCTCAAGCTTTTTATAGCGGCGGCGATTTCATCGGTTATGCCGGGCACCTTTTTAAGTTCTTCCGTGTCGGCTCCGAGTATGCCCTCAATGTCTCCGAACCTCTCGAAGAGCGCCTTTTTTCTCTTCCCCCCTATGCCGGGGACGGTGTCGAGCATTGAGGAGAGGGCCTTTTTGCCCCTGAGTTTCCTCTGGTAGGTTATGGCGAACCTGTGGACCTCGTCGCGTATCCTCCTGAGGAGCAGGTCGGCCCTTGAGCCTTCTTTGAGGAGTACGGGGTCCTTAACGTTCGGCAGGTAGACCCTCTCGCCCCTTACGGCCTTTGTCTCGCCGGGGGGTCTCTCTTTCTCCTCGACGGGCCGTTCCTTGGCGAGGGCGGCCACTTCCACCCGTTCCCTCAGGCCCAGGTCTTTAAGGACCCTTTCGGCGACACTCAGCTGGCCTTTGCCCCCGTCGACGACTATGAGGTCTGGCAGTTCTTCGGTCCCCTCGCCCCCCC
>DATEAM010000195.1:0-10229 GCA_035288385.1 Thermodesulfobacteriota bacterium | reverse complement strand
AAAACAGTCCCGATCCGTTTCCGTGGAACCGGACTCGGTCTCCAAAATTCCGAGGGGGGCCGGGGGGGGGGGATGCCCCTTTTAAGACCTACCTCAGGAACTTGGATACGAAGGGCGAGGTCTCTCCGCGGCGCATGAAGTGTCCAGAGGGACCCTCGCCGAGGAACTCGGAGAACCACGACTCGTGCTCAATCTCCTCGTTAAGTATGGCGAGAGAGAGGTCGTAGGTTCTGTGGTCCTTACCGGCCGTCAGGTTGCAGATGTGGGTGTAGCCCTTCACTGCGCACCTCTCGGCGTTCACGAGGACCGTCAGCATCGCCTTTATGTCCGTGGGTTTCATGGGGAGGCTCGCCGGGGGGCAGGCCGAGACGTCGTGGAAGGCCTTCATGTCGTCGGGGAGTTTCCCGCCGAGCTCGTATATGCGGGGCACGAGGGCCTCGAAGTGGTTCCTGTCCTCTATCCGGGCAGTCTCGGCTATCTCCTTTATCCCCTCCCCTTCGAGCCCTATGAGGTTAACCCTGAGGATGGTGTAATAGTAGAAGGTCGTAAGCTCGGCGGCCGCGTTCTTAACGAGCAGCTCTATGAGATTATCGACGTCGACGCCGCTCTTTTTCACCATTTCAATCGCTACTTTCGCCATGGTTCCCTCCTCTGTAGTGGGTTCGGTTACGGGCGGGTCTGGCCCGAAGGACCGTATAGTCGGCCCGCCCCCTTTCATATATAAAAGAAATCGATAGAGAATTACCGATTATAAATAAATATAGCATGGTTTTGGGATTAGTCCATTGGACGGGGAAGAACCGGGTTTTTTTAGATAAAAAATTTGTTGAATTTTACCTTGCAGGCGGGGGGCAAGGGGGCAGAGGGCAGGAGGAGGTAAAGGGGGGGGAAGATTTCTGTTTACGCCGAAGGCTGACGTCATTATAATAGGTGGGCCGTTTTATGACGCAAGAAAGCCATCTCAAGGAGGTAATACATGCCCACCTACGAGTACAGGTGCGAGAAGTGCGGGAAGAGGTTCACCCAGGTCCTCACCATCTCCGAGCACGACACGAAGAAGACCAAGTGCCCCAAGTGCGGGAGCGCGAAGGTGCGCCAGCTCTTCTCGGCCTTCTTCGCCAAGACGGAGAGCAAGACGTAAAAAGGGGGTGAATGTCCCTGTGCTTGCCTCTCTCGTAAGCTTCCCTGTCTACTCGACAGGGAAGCTTACGAGAGTTACCTAATTAATGAGCATTTACAACCATATTTATTTTTGGGAATAAGGGAAAGGCTTTTCTTGATTGCGGGAGATCAAGGAAGTTCCAAAGATAAGATCTTGTTCGGATGGTCTATGGTGTCAATAAGATATTCGGCTACCTCCATATATCCAGCTCATAGGTTTTCATGCCGGTTTGGATTCTGCCGAGGCTCCTTCCGTTTACCTCCAGTTCCAGCGTGGGAAATAGCGCGCGGAACTCCTTCCCGAAGTTATTCTCGAACCTGAGCTTCACCTTTGGAGGGTTTACTCCGTGCGACGGGTACCCACCCCGCATCTTTCTTATGAACTCTTTGTAGTCGGGCAGATCCACCATGAGGGCAGGCCTTGAGCCAAGCCTCAAATCGGTCTTTATCTCCTTGTAGAATCTATCCATTTCCTCGTCGGACAGCTCGTAGGATTTCTTGGAAAAGAGCCTGTTTAAAAAGTCCAAAGGGTTTACGCGGTAGAGTCCGTAAGGGACAGCGCCAGGGGTCGCCGTGTCGATTTCCGTTGGCGCCTCTATCGTCTCAAAATGGAGGCGGGGTCTGATGGGGTTTTTGGGTGTTCCGCCTGTCTCGCCGGATTTAGCGATTTCCTCCCCTCGATTGACCTTTAACCCGACATCCTTCCCCATAGTGTCAAGATGCGCATACAGGGTGTAGGTGTGCTTACCTGTATTGACGTTCCTACCGTGATAGAGGACAATGACGTAGCCGTATGATCTGTCGCCCGGCACCCTCGGATGAGAGAAGTCGGCCCTTACCACCACGCCATCAAGAGATGCCTTGACAGGGGTCCTTACCGGAACGCCATAATCAACGCCCGCATGTGGTTTTCCGTGTCGTCTTGACGCTCCGTATTCGCCGCCCTTTGTTATCTCTCCGTCCACGGGCTTCATTGGCTTGATTCCTGTTATCATAACCCTCCCTCCTCAATCCTTTTTGACCTCTACCAAATAAAGGTCATTGGTATAATTTTCCAAGGTCTTGTACTTGCCTTCAGCGATCCTTCTGTCGACTACGAATGCAACCCATCTTTCGTCAGGGGAGATTACCACATCGCTCCCCATCTCATAACGTGAGCTCGTAAAACACCCCGCCTCTTTTTCTCCTATCCTCATGATCCGCACGCAGGTATCTCCTTCCGCGGTAAAAAGCATTGTCTCGTCATCGGAAAAGACATCAAGCCTGTTGATATAGCTGCCCGTGGGCACCGGCGGTACTGGGCATTGAGGGCATGGACCCTGACTCTCTTCGCCCCCCTCGATCTCAAGCACCGGAGCGCAGGATACCGCCTCTTTATCAAAATCGATATCACACCCGTCTACGACCTCGTTTTTTCCCTCGGCATCTTCCCCGAATATCCGGTCCTTTCTTATGAAGACCCTCCCTTTACTGTCAACAAACAAAGGGTGAAAACTTTGCCGCTCGGCCACTGGATAAACAGTAAAGACCTTTCTGCGAGGTGAAAAAACCTCGACTTCAAGAACATCCCTATCAAGTTCACGATTCCGATAGCTGCCGATAACGGCTGAAAAGTCGTTGAACCACACTTCGTTACGCGCGCGCCTCTGTTGAAGAGACCATACGAACTTCCACTGCGGCTCGGGCATCTCGGGCATTTTGACTTTGGTGTTTGGTTCCGGTTCATGCCCAAGGTATATTCTTATCCCTTCTGATGGCGAATCCTCAATGCCAACTCCCCTTTCTTCCTCCTCGAATATGACGGCGAACCGTTGACGCCTTCCTGTTTCAAGCTCGTAGCGCCAGAGTTCGGTCATAGGCTTTTTGTCGGTAAAAATAACGCCAAGAAACTCGGCAAGGGGATCGGGCTCTCCGGCATCAGTCTCGTCGGCCAAATAATCCTCTACGAGGTATTCTTTGTATATGACCCACTTGCCGTCAGGGGTGCACACCAGCGGAAAGTTGCCCCAACCGGCAACCTGAACCTTCTTGCCGGTCTCGATATCATGCCAGAAGGTACCTGCTTCATCGACCACATAGACAAGTGCATTCGTACGGCCGCACCAAGTCAGATGGTCATAGATAACATCTCGTGCAACGAGTATCTCCTTCCCCCCTTTGATTTTTATAGGCTCATTTGCCGAAACCTGTTTCCCGGCCATACAGCCGTTAAGGGCAACAAACGAAAAGACAATACCAAGCAGGAATATCGCAGTAAAAATTCTATTTCTATACGAGCCTTTCACTGCTTGCCTCCTCTATATACACAATGGTGTTTTTATTCAACCCCTGATGGCGTATCCGTCTGTTCTTTCAACGGAATTAGGCGAAAATTATTCTGCCCCCCGATTTCTGTCCGCCTCGTAGTGATATTACCCCAATGAACTCAACTGGTCAATCCATCTCACACGATGCTCGCCGTTACCTCCCTCTTCCTTCTGGAAAAAGGAGGTTGTATTCATCAATTGCCTTTACAAAAAAGTACAAAAAAGGGGACACACAAAAAAAGGGGACAGATTTATTTACCTGTCCCCTTTACCATATTCAAGCCTGAAAAAAACCTTCTTCATCCCCACCCCTTCATCGCATCTATCAGTATCTTCGCGACCTCGGAAAAAATATGGGGACACCTGTCCCTGTATGTTCTACCGCCTTTTTGAAAAGATATCCTTTAAAGTAAATCCGGCGGCCGTTAAGACCCCGATAAGCACGAGCGCCGCACCCGCCCCTGCAATGGTTGCAACGGACGACTCAGCCATTTCAGGGCCGAGCAAAGGCGTCCTGTAACCCATCGCTATCCAGGCCAGCGGATATATGAGCCCTCCAAGGCCGGTCAGGACCGAAACCGCAGTCTTTATAATTGCCGGCATGGAAGTAAAGGCGATAACAAGGGAGATAACGATGGTGGCAAGGCCGAGACCCATCGCATGCAGGTGGCCCCTTACCAGCCTTGTATGCGCAAGCTCCATCATCGGGTTATCATGCATCAGGTTATCATGCGCGCCCATGGAATGGCCTTCATGAACACCGTGATCCCCCCCCTGCGCCCCGGCTTCTTTATTATTATGACCGCCGTCCTTATGCGAGTGGCCTGCCGCCTCATTGGATTGAGCTTCTGCGTGATGGCCGGGCGCGGTCCCGCTCACCTCGCCCTCCTTTGATTTTTCCGCCACCATCGCCCTTGCCTCCAGGGCCGAGTGTATCCTTTCGTGCCCGAGCACGAGATAGGAGGCCCAGGCTATGCCGAAGATAACACCCAACAAACCTATCAAAATCCCCAACCTGACCGGCCTGATAAGATCTACCATCAACTCAACTCAACCCCTCCCTTTCCGTCCAATTTTCCCCTGTTACCGCGTTGCCGGATTCCTTTTTATCTCCCGCCGCCCTCGGCATCAGGGGCAAAGAAAAAAGAAGAAAAAAGAGAAAAAAGGGGACAGATTTATTTTACCTGTCCCCTTTACCGTATTCAAGCCTGAAAAAAACCTTCTTCATCCCTGCCCCTTCATCGCGTCAATCAGTATCTTCGCGACCTCGGGCCTGGAAAACTCCTGGGGCGGGGACTTGCCCTCCCTTAACATGTCGCGGACCTTCGTCCCGGAAAGCGTTATGTGCTCGGCCGAGTCATGGGGGCAGGACTTAAAGCTCGCCATACTCCCGCACCTCTTGCAGAAGAAGGTGTAGTCGAAGAACATGGGGGTTATGCCGATGTCAGAGGCGTCGAACTCGTCGAAGATGAAGTGGGCGTCGAAGGTGCCGTAGTAGCTCCCCACGCCCGCGTGGTCCCGGCCCACGATAAAGTGGGTGCAGCCGTAGTTCTTCCTTATGAGGGCGTGGAATATCGCCTCCTTGGGGCCCGCGTACCTCATGGCCGCGGGGAATACGGCGAGCACCACCCTGTCGGCAGGGTAGTAGTTCTCCATGAGGGCCTTGTAGCAGCGCATGCGCACATCCGCCGGGATGTCGTCCTGCTTCGTCTCCCCCACGAGGGGGTGGATCAAGAGGCCGTCCACTGTCTCGAGGGCGCACTTCTGTATGTACTCGTGGGCGCGGTGGATGGGGTTACGGGTCTGGAAGCCAACAATCCTCCTCCACCCCTTCTCCTTGAAGAGGGCGCGCGTCTCAGCCGGGTCGAGGCGGTGCTCCCTGAAATCCGCGTACTCCGTCCTCTTAATGAGAGTAATCTTCCCGCCGAGGAGCATCTCGCCCATCTCGTGGACCTTCTTTACCCCTGGGTGGGCGTCCTCGGCGGTGCCGTAGACCTGGAGGGACTCCTTCTCCTTGTCGTGATGGAATACCTCCGAGAGGTGAAGGACGGCGAGGGCCTCCCCTGCCTCGTTAACAAGGGCAAGGTCCGAGCCCTCCTTGAGGGCCCTGGCCTCTTTCCCCGTGGTAGAGAGGGTTACGGGTATGGTCCAGGGTAGCCCGCTTTCGAGGGTCATGGTGTCCATGACGCTATTATAGTCGTCCTTTCCCATGAAGCCCTCGAGGGGGCTGAACCCGCCGGTGGCTATCATCTCGAGGTCCGAGATCTCCCTTTCGTTTATCGTTATCTTCTTAAACTCCGCGGACTTCAGCTCGAGCTCCTGGCGCTCCTTGCCCTCGGCAACCCTGTTAACGAGCACTCCGCCGTGAGGCGCTATCGAATTCGTCACCTGCTTAAACCTCCCTCGATTATTTTGACACAATAATCCATTAATATCAATGAATTAGAGCGATTATATAAGAAGCTGCCTAAAGATATGTCCGCTCCCCTCCCCTTACTTGTGGAGCCCGCACTCGGTCTTTTCCTTGCCTGCCCAGCGCCCGGACCTCGGGTCCTCCCCGGGCTTTACGGGGTTTGTGCACGGCCCGCACCCGATTGAAGGGTAGTTCTGGTCGTGGAGCGGGTTGTAGGGGACGTCGTTCGCTCTGATGTAGTTCCAGACGTCCTCGCTCGTCCACCTGACGAGGGGGTTCACCTTCACGATGTTGAACTTGGCGTCCCAGCTCACGATCGGGGCGTTCGCCCTCGTGGGGGCCTGGTCCCTGCGGATGCCCGTTATCCACGACTTCAAGGTGGAGAGGGCCTCGGCAAGGGGCTTCATCTTGCGGATGTCGCAGCACTTGTCGGGGTCGCTCTTCCAGAGCTCGGGGCCGAACTCCCTCTCCATGTCCTTTATGGTTATCTTCGCCCCGTAGCGCTCGGTCGTAATCCCGTATTTCTCCTCTATCCTGTCCTTTACCTCGATGGTCTCCTTGAAGAGGAAGTCCGTGTCGAGGTAGAAGATCCGTGCCTCGGGGTTTATCTTTACGAGCATGTCCACGAGGACCACGTCCTCGGGGCCGAAGCTGCAGGCAAGGGCCAGGTCGCCCGTGGAAAAGTTATCCACCGCCCACTTGATGGCCTTCTCGGGGTCTTTTCCCTCGAGGCTGGCGCTTATCTTCTTGAGTTCCTCCTGTGTCCAAACCTTGACAGCCATTTTTTCTAGCTCCTCTTTATTATAGGTTTATTTTTCCTTGAAGACCACAACCTCGCAGGGCGCGTTCTCCTTCAACTCGTCGGCGAGGCTCTTTGCGAAGTACTTCTTGAAGGCCCTCTCCCTTCCCTTTACCACAACGGCGAGGCCCACGTCCATCCTCTCTATGACCTCGAGGGCCTTGGCTACGAAGGTCCCCTCCTCCATCAAAGGCTCGTAGTCCACCCCGGCCTCCATGGCCTTTATCTGGACCCTGCCGAGCTCCTCGTATCCCCGCTGCCTGTACTCCCGCATCAGGGACTCCGATAGCTCGGCAGAGGGCCTGTCCCCTATGAACCCTATGTCCGTGAACCTGTCGAAGGCCTCATTTGCGAGGTCCTCCTCGAGGAGATAGAGGGCAACGACCCCGGACTTCCATTCGGCCGCCTTAGAGACGGCGAAATCTATGACATCGTCGGGCGTGCCCGTGGTGGAAAGGACGAGCAGTACTTTTTTGGTCATCGCTGTCTCACCGGTCATTTACCAGGACCTTCTGGTTCTATACGAACGCCCCCTCCGGCCCCCCGCCCCCGCTACATGTAACCCATGCCTATGAGGGGCCAGTAAAAATAGGCCACGAGGTTGAATACCACCCAGGAGATTACAAACATTATAACACCTCCCTTTACCATATCGCGAACGGTAATGTAGTTCGAGCTCACCGCTATGGCGTTCGCCGGGGTCGACATGGGGAGCATGAAGGCGAGCCCCGCCGGAACGGCTATCGAGTAGGTAAGGATCATCGGGTCCAGCTCGAGCCTTCCCGCCATCCCTATGCCCACTGGCACGAGCACGGCTATGACCGCGGCGTTGCTCATCGCCTCGGTAAGCGTTATCGCCAGGAACGAGAAGACGGCGAAGACCGCAACGGGTGTCGTCGCCCAGGACCCTATTACCGTGTCCACCATCCACTTGGCGGCCCCGCTCCTGTCGAGGGCCGAGCCGAGGATGATGGCCCCGCCGTACATGAGTATGATGCCCCAGTTGACGTACTCCTCTATGTCCTTCCACCTCACGAGCCTGAGTATGAAGAGGACGACGACGGAGGAAAGGGCCACCGTGGAGAGCCCTATGGTCCTGCCGAGAAATATCCACCCGAGGATGGTAAGGACGAGCACGGCGCCCACGGCGTACTCGTTGAACCTCACGGCCCCGAGCCTCCTCGAGCGGCCCTCTATCACCTTCTTCGCGTTCTCCACCCCCGTGATGTCTATGGGGAAGAAGCGCGTAAGGACGAGGTAGCCGACGACGAGGAGTATCACCACCGTGGGGAATACGGCCACCGTGTATTCGAGAAAGCCGATCTCCTGCCCCGTCGTCTCAGCGAGTATGCCCATGGCCAGAGGCACGCGGGCCCCGCCGAGGAAGGTCGCCACCCCGCCTATGACCGAGCCCCAGGCGAGGGCGAAGAAGAGGAGCTTTCCGTAATTGGATCTCCCCGGCCTAAGGCCCAGGCTCTTCGTTATCTCGAGGACTATGGGAAAGAGCATCGCCGCCACGGCGTGCTCGGACATGAAGAAGGAGAGCACCGCGGCAAGGAGGAATATGCTGAGCAATAATTTTTTCGGCGACCCCCCGTACCTCTCGAGTATCTTTATGGCTATGCGGTTCGAGAGGCCCGAGTGCATCACGGCCCCGGCGAGGATGAAGGCCCCGAGTATGAAGAATACTGCCTCGTTGCCGAAGAGCGCGTACGTGTCGGTCTTGGGCACCACCCCGAGGAGCGGGATGAGCACTATGGCGAAGAGCCCGGTTATTGCAACGGGCACCGCGTTCGAGACCCAGAGGACGAGGCACAGGAGAAAAACCGCTATGGCCCTCTGCCCGCCCGTCGAGAGCCCCTCGGGCGCCGGCATGGTCACGAGGTAGTAGAACCCGGCGGCCAGGGCGAGGAAGAAGAAGAGCCTCAGCGCCCTTACGGCGAGGACGACCCAGATGGACCTCGTATCTATCTCAACAGTCAAGGAAGGTCTCCGCTGTCATTTTTTTTTGTGCGGGTCCTCCTTCACCTCCTTGACCCTGAGCTTCCTTCGGAGCGTGCTGAGGCCCCAGGCCGTCTTGAGCCCTATCCTGGACCTGTAAAAGGCGTCAAGCAAGGACCTGTCGAGTTTTTCGCCCTCAAGAAGAAGCCTACCCTCAACGGGCGTGGTCACCATGCTTATGTCGCGTACCCATTTGAAGTTAATCTTCTCCTTCGTCAAAGCCCTGTAGAGGTGCTTGTACACGGGGATTATTATCTCCGCGTTCAACGGCTCTATCCTCAGGGCCCGTCCCCTGGAGGGCCTGTAGATGGGCAGAATGGGCACCACCCCCCTGCTCGTGAGAAAATCTATGCCCTGTATCGTCGAGCCCGGGGGCTCGAGCCCCACGATCAAGTGCGAGGCCACCGTGCCGTTCGGGAAGACCTTCGCCGCGTATTCAAGCGAGTCGAGGTACCTCTTCCTCCCGACAAGCTCGGCCCTGCCGGGGCATATGACCTTGAAGAGCTCCGGGTCGAATATCTCGAGGTTGTAGAGGACCGAGTCCGCCCCCACGGCGTAGGTCTCGTCTATCCAGTGGTTCCTCTTCGGGGGGAGCGCCTCCACGGCCACGAGGCAGTGAAAATGCTTTTTTATCTCCTTTATGTAGGGCTTCAGGAACTCTATGCCGCCGTCGTCGCCCTCGCTGAAGCCCATGGAGAGGTATATAATCTCCGAGGCCCTCTCCTTCAATACCGCCTCAACGGTCTCCAGGACCTCGTCAACCGTGTATGCCCTGTCTTTGCCCCTGTCGTTTAAGTCGAAGTTCCCGGCGCAGTACCTGCACTCTATTTTGGCGTTGAAGAAATCGCACCTCGGTGAAGGCGTTATGACCGTGTAGCTGCCGTGGGCGGCGGCTATCTCCGAGAACTTTACACCCGTCGTGGTCTTCTTGCCGTAGAAGGCGGGCCTCTCCACAAGGGTTACGGGGACCTCGTCAGTCCCGTCGGTTATCGTATAACCCCCTGGGCCTTTCTTTACGACGTAGGGGGACCTTCCGGTAAACGCCTCATCGCAGGGGATGTTGACGAGGGTCTCCCGTGGCAAAAGGATGTCTATCCCGGAAGTACCGCAGGCCCAGGCCTTCATGACCGGGTCCTCGACCCTCGTGCCCCTGAGCATAAGGTCTATCTTCAATGCCCCGGGGTTATGGAGATAGCTCTTTTCTTTCAAACCGATTGAATTTACCCCGACAGTCTTCGACCGTTATTCGACGCCAGCCGGCTACGGATAAAAGCCCCCTCACCTCTCGCAGGTGGCCTCCCTTATCTCGCAGACCTCCTGCTCGTATTCTTTGAGTTCCGTTATGGTGGCGTTTTCTCCGCACAGGGCGCACTCCGGGTCCTTCCTGACCTTGACCTTCCTGAAGGTCATGGCGAGCGCGTCGAATATCATGAGGTGGCCGGCGAGCACGTCGCCGATCCCCAGGAGCTCCTTTACCGTCTCCACGGCCTGAAGGACGCCTATGACCCCGGCGAGCGCCCCGAGGACGCCGGCCTCCTGGCAGCTCGGC
>DATEAM010000194.1:0-3196 GCA_035288385.1 Thermodesulfobacteriota bacterium | reverse complement strand
ACTTATGGCTATTATCATGAGGAGGGAGACCCCCTCTTGCGCGAATTTCATCTCTCGGGGGGTCTCCCTCCTCATGATAGCTAAAAGTTTTTGAAAGGAGTCTGAGGAAAACTTTTTTCAAAAAGTTTTCCTCAGGCTTTTTTAAGCTCCGCCATGACCTTTTTCATGTCATTCCACACGTCGCTCTTGAGCTCCTCTTTTTCGAGCAGAAGCTCGGGGGCGTAGGTGGGCATGACCTTCATCCCGTGATAGTCGTGGAACCTGCCCCTTATCCTTTTAACGTCCCGGTCTCCCAGCAGGGCCCGGCAGGCCAGGGGCCCGAGGGCCACCACCACATCCGGCGAGAGGGCCTTGAGCTCTTTTCTCAATATCGGCGCGCACTCCGAGAGGGCCTCTTCGAGGTCCCCGGTCTCCTTTTCGGGCGCGCATTTCAAGGCGTACGCCACGTAGACTTCCTCCTCCTTTAAGTCCATGGCGTTTATGATCTTACGAAGGAGCCCGCCTTCCTCGCCTTCAAAAGGCCCCCCGGCCCCCCCTGAAGGGGGATGGAGCCCTGCGACGAAGACCACGCGCGCCCCGTAATCCCCCGCACCGAAAAAGACCCCGGACCTTTTTGCATGGAGGGAGCAGCGTTTACAGAGGGCGGTCTCTTCGGCGAGCTCCTCAAGGCTCGCCTCCCTCGAATAGATTGAGTGGACTCCCGAGGAGCTCAGGAGATCGAGGTTGTCTTTCAGGGCCCGGACTATCTCTTCAAGCCCTTCCTTTAAAGTGGCCATTGGAAAATTCCTTTACAACAAATCACCGTTTAGATATTCTATAATATCATGATACTTACGATTATACTCGCTTTTTTCTTCATCCTTTTCATCCCCGACAGGGCTCTTGCCTGGGGCCCTGCAACACACCTTGAGATCGGCGAGACCATCCTCAGGCACGCCGTCGTAATCAGCCCCGCCGTAAGGGAGCTCATACTCAAGTTCCCCCACGACTTCCTCTACGGGAACATAAGCGCCGACATAGTGGTGGGAAAGAACCTCGTCGAAGAATTGAAGCACTGCCACCACTGGAAAAACGGCTTCAAGCTCCTCGACAAGGCGAAGACCGGCTGTCAGAAGGCCTTTGCCTACGGGTACTTGAGCCACCTCGCAGCCGACACCGTGGCCCACAACCACTTCATACCCGAGATGATGATAAGGTCCTTTTCCGCAAGGACGCTCAGACACGCCTACTGGGAGCTCCGCTTCGACGCCCTGGCCGACAAGGGCGTGTGGCGGATGCCCAAGAGGATGATAAAGAACATCCACAGGGAAAACGACAGGCTCCTGGAGACCATACTCGAAGACACACCCCTGTCCTTCAGGACCAATAAGACGATATTCTCGAGCCTCATGATATTGAACAGGGTCGAACACTGGCACAGGATGCTCTATCTCCTTTCCAAGTCCACGAGGTGGACGCTCGGCAAAGAGACAAAAGAGAAGTTCTTCAACGACTCACTCGATTCCGTCATAGACGTCCTGAACCACGCCCACGAGGCCCGCTGCATAAAAAAAGACCCCACCGGGAGACGGAGCCTCAATGCCGCGAAGTTCGTAAGGAAAAAATTGAAGACCTCGAGGAGACAGGGCCAGGACTGGCAGGAATCAATGGAAAAGGCCCTTAACTGGGTAAGGATGTAACCCCTGGGGGGAAACCTTTCTGAAGAAAGGTTTCCCACCGGACCCCCTTTCCAAAGACTTTTGGCTATCCCATGGGGGGAGACCCCCTCGAAAGAAGATTTCTCCAGAGGGGTCTCCCCCCATGGGATAAATAGCTAAAAGTTTTTGAAGGGAGTCTGAGGGAAACTTTTTTCAAAAAGTTTCCCTCAGAGGCCTTTGAGTCTCAGGGCGAGGTCGAATATCCTGTCGGCTATTTCTTCCTTTGCCATGGGCGGGAGTTTCTCCACCTCTTCTTCCCTGTTTATTATCGTCACCTCGTTGACCTCTCTGTCGAGGGCCCAGGGGGTGTTGGCCACGACGAGGTCGAGGTTCTTCTCCTTCAATTTCCTCCTCGCGTTCTCTTCGAGGTCCTCGGTCTCGAGGGCGAACCCGATGAGGAGCTGTCCTTCTTTTCTGTTCTTTCCCATGTACTTTAGTACGTCCCTGGTCCTTTCCATCTCCACGGTAATGGTCTTTTCCTCTTTTTTTACCTTCGTGGGCGAGCTTTTCCTCGGCCTGTAGTCCGCCACGGCCGCGGCCATGACGACGAGGGTGGACTGGGGGAAGTACCTTACGCAGGCGTCTCGCATCTCCTCGGCGCTTACGACCTTGACGAAGGTTATGTCCGCGGGGACGCTTAGATACGAGGGGCCGCTTACGAGGACGACCTCCGCGCCCCTTCTCCTGGCGGCCCTGGCGAGCGCGTAGCCCATCCTGCCCGAGGATGCGTTGGAGACGAACCGGACCGGGTCTATGGACTCTCTGGTGGGGCCGGCGGTAACGAGGACCTTTTCCCCGAGGAGGTCTTTCCTGCTCAACGCCTTTTTGGCCGCCTCGAGTATCTCCGTTACGTCGGCAAGACGACCCGGGCCAACGTATCCGCATGCGAGCTCGCCGGTGTCGGGCCCCACGAACTGGAAGCCACGGGCCTTGAGTTTCTCCACGTTCTCTCTTACGGCCGGGTTCTCCCACATGCGGCTGTTCATGGAAGGCGCTATCAACACAGGAGCGGTGGAAGCCATTACAAGGGTAGTCAGCGCATCGTCGGCTATGCCGGAGGCCGCCTTGCCGATGAAGTTCGCCGTGGCCGGGGCGACGACAACGAGGTCGGAGCCCTGGCCGAGCTCTATGTGGCTGATGTAGGGTTCCCCGGAGGGGGCGAACATGTCGGTGAAGACCTCGTTTCTTGCGAGTGTAGCGAGGCTCAGGGGCGAGATGAACTCCCGGGCGGACTTGGTCATCACGGGCCAGACCACGGCCTCCTCCTTTGTAAGGAGCCTCGTCAGCTCGAGGGCCTTGTACGCGGATATGGCCCCCGTAACCCCGAGCACTATCTTCTTGTCCTTAAGGATCATTTTCAACTCACTTTGGGGGAAACTTTCCGTAGAAAGTTTCCCCCAAGACTTTTGGCTGTTCCCGCAAAGGGGCCGCTTGCAGGGCCGAGCTAAAAGTTTTTGAAAGGGGTCCGGGGAAAACTTTTTTCAAAAAGTTTTCCCCGG
>DATEAM010000193.1:0-3294 GCA_035288385.1 Thermodesulfobacteriota bacterium | reverse complement strand
GGGGGCAGGATAAAGGTCTTTATTACCCTCATTACCCCCCCCCGCCTCCTAACCCCGCTATTCCGTCTTTATCAGATCCCCTTCGGCAAAGCCAACGCCCAACGTCACCCTCGCCTCAGAGATCCTCTCGGCCTGGTGCTTTGTCAGGACGAGCTCGCCTATCTTCTGCTCGAGCCTGCCTACGACGCGGCCCGTGTCAGGGTCGACGAGCTCGCGGCCCGGCCTGTAGACCGTTAAGACGGTGCCCGGGGCAAGCCTGCTGAGAGTGCCCGCCCTTATTATTACCATCGGCCCCTCGATGGCGAGTATGCGCCCCCGGAAGGGCTCGGCGTTCAGTTTGGCGACCATCTTGGTCATCGCCTTGCTGAGGGCGTCCCTCAATGCGCCGTCCCTCAGGGACGGGTCCGCGGTGGAGCGCGTGCCGAGGCCGAAGAGCCCGCCCGTGGTCTTGCTGTACTCTCCCATCCCGGACTCGGCCACGAGGCTCCTGCCCGTCTCCACGTCCACGAGGGCGTAGTCCACCTGCACTCTTGCTATGCGCTTCTTTTCCTGTGCCAGGATAATCTGCAGCTCTTCCTCGACCTCCGAGTAATGGGTGACGGCCCCGGAGATCCTGTAGTCTATGGACTCGAAACCGGCGGTGGTTGACTTCTTGCCCTCCCTCAACGCCCCGGTCTGCTGGAGCTCTATCAGGCGTTCCTGCTCCTTGATCTCTGACTCGGTCAGGACTATTGGCTCGAGTCCCGCCTTCTTCACGATGGTCCTCATGATGTCGGTAGCCGCGGCCGTGACGCCGAGGACCTTGCTCGGAGTCCTGTTCTCGAAGGCTATTATGGCGACGTTGTACTGCGGGCCCCTGTAGTCAAAGCCCGTCTCTTCGAGCTCCTTTGTCTGCTCCGTTAAGCTTACGTCCTCCTCGACCTTGCCCCTCGTCGTAACGGCGCAGCCGGACGCGATAAACAAGCCGAGCAACAGTATTATAAAAAGCCCGCCTCTCCTGCTCCTCATTACAGCACCTCCTTGAATATTTATGAAAAGATTATTCCCTCTCGGGTATCTCCACTGGGGTCTCCCTTAAGAGGCGAGATGAGCCGGGGCCCGCCGGAAGGGTGCTTACGATGCCGCCGAGCATGGCATCGGTCTCGGGCCTCAGGTGCACGCCTAATAACTTGGTAAATACCATCTCCCCGAGGGAGAGCACCGCGGCCTCCTCTATCTTTTCCGTGCCTAAGACCCTTATGTACCGCCAGTCCTCGATGCCCGGTATGTCGCGGGCCCCCTCTATGGCCTCTATCAACTCTTTCTCCGAGGCCGTGAGCTCCTTCAAGGCCGTTACCCCCACGCCCACGGCGCTGCCGGCTATCACGCTCTTTACCCCGAGGCCCTTAGACCATACCGTGGCGCCGGTCCTGGCGTCCACGAGCTTGAAGCCCGCCTTGACCTGCTTTACATTATATACCCCGGTAGTTATGTCGTCAAAGTACAGGAGATACCCGTAGACCACTGCGTCCACCCCGAGGGTCCTGCCGATCTCCTCCGGCGTGGTGAGCTCGGCCTGGTCCCCGAGCGTTATGCCCATCTGCTCGAGCAATATCTGATCGACCACCTCGAGGGGCATGACCGAATAATGTCTGCCCTGCATCATCTCGTGAAACCCCTTCCTCACCTCCCTGGGGCCGCCCACGTCGTTAGTCGCGTTGTACATGGGGAGCACGGCCACCGTGTAGACGGGGTTGAAGGGGTTCGGGCGCACACTCGGGCGGGCCGCCCTGTAGGGGGTGGCGCAGGCTGTTGCAAGGAACACGAGGGAGAGTAACAGGAGAAGAACCCGCCTTCTTGTAGCCGAAGTTGTCACTGCCGGATCTCTCGATGCCCCTTGCCTTCCCTTCATTCCAATACCGCGTCTATGGTCCCTGAGGTGGTGTTTATGACCTTGAGTGCCGGCTTGCCTGAGCCGGCGATCTCGTCGGCTATGACCCGGGCCGGGACCCTCGATTCCACCTGTATGGTGGCCCTCGTCGCCTCGAAACCCCTCTCGTATATGTTGCCTATCCCGCTCACCCTTTCCTTTAGCATGCCCTTGAAGTCCGTCACCTGCCTGTAGTCGGTGACCCCGAGGAGCCTTATGGTAACGAGGTTCGGCCCCGCCCAATCCGAGAGTATCTGGGCCGTGAGCTTTTCGGCGGCCTCTGCCGCGGCGTTGTCCATGGCCGTCGTGGCGCCAGTTACCTCGGAGACGTGACGGGAGGTGCCGTGCCCGCGGGTGGAGCCGAGGACCTTCCCCGTGTCAACTTGAACGGCCTGGGCGGAGATGTCGGCGAGGTAAACCCCCAGGCGGCTGCCCTCGGTCTTAGGGCCCTTCTGGGCGATGGCCTTGCCCATGACCACTATCTCGGCGTCGAGGTTCCTTCCGAAATAGATGGCCTGGTCTTTCGTCAGGTCGACGATCCTGTAGGCCTCGGGGACCTCGAACCCGCCGGTGGCTACGGAGATGTCCACCACGTTAAAGCCCTTGGCGAGGAACCTTTCCTTCAAAGCCGTCTCCGCCGCCGAGAGCTCTATCCTCTCGGCCTCTATCTCGCGCTTGCCTCCCCACCACCACCACCAGTAGGTGAAGAATTTCCGTCCTATGTTCTGCTCGGCTATCATGAAGAGCACCCTCGGCCTCTCGGAGGGGGCATGGACGAGGCCGAGGGCGTCGAGGTCGTCGGCAAGCTCGCCCGCTGCGACCATGGCCTTCACCGTAACGCTTACCAGGCTCCCGGTCAGGGCCTCGCCTGTTATCTTGTACTCCTTTATGTAGCCGAGGGTCTTTGTGTAGACCTTCTCGCTCAAGGCCTCGTAGTTTTCCGCTATCGCCTCCGGGGCTGCAATCGTGGCTACGGCCTCCTCGACGGCCTTCATGAGGGCGTCTTGAACGGCCGCCTCCCTCGCCCCTGCGGTGTCGGCCCCTGTAATGGTTGCGAAACCTTTTGCCTCGATTGACCTTACCCCAGGGTCTTCCCCCGCATGGGCCGACACTGGATAAGCCAATAAAGCCGATATAAAAAAGAGGCTTACGAAGAATACATAAGACAGGATGGAAGGTTTTTCCATACTTCCTTTTAAGCTCGACATTGCACCCTCCCCTGAAAAAGGGTTTCTATGACTTTTTAAAATATAGCACAGTCAAGTTGGTTAGTCCATTGGTATGGGTTTTTTGAGCCCGGTGTAAGGGGCGAGAAAAAGGGGACGCCCGCCGGCTTTTCCTTCCGGGGGGCTAAAGGCCCCCTCGCCCTCGGAAGGGAAGAGGTC
>DATEAM010000192.1:0-19455 GCA_035288385.1 Thermodesulfobacteriota bacterium | reverse complement strand
AGAAAGTTCCCCCCAAACCCCCTTCAAAGACTTTTAGCTATTCCCGGAATGCAGCTGCCTGGCAGGAAATAGCCAAAAATTTTTGAAAGGGGTTCGGGGAAAACTTTTTATAAAAAGTTTTCCCCGATTTTCACCTCGCCTCGGCGCAGGACCTCGCCCCGGACCACTTGAGGAAGGCCATCATGGGGCACCAGTCCGTAAAGCCGGACTGGAGGAGGTTCAATCCCACGAAGCCGGTAAATATGAGCCAGTACCCGGAGTGGACCTGCGAGAGTATGAGGGAGACGAGGACAAAGGTCCCCGCAATGAGCCTCAAGAGCCTTTCAACGTGCATGACAATTGCCTCCACTGTTTTTTTACAGGCTTTTCTTTGCCCGCTTGCCGCGGGCCTTTGCTGTTTTTTCCGTTCCCTCGAGGAGCCTTCGCCTCTCCTCCATCTGCTCGGTGAGGACGTCGCGCATCAACGCGCAGGCCATGACGATCTTCGGGTTGGCGATGGAGTAAAGGACGTTAACCCCGGCCCTTCGCGACCTTACCACGCCGCACCCCCTCAGGACCGAGAGGTGCTGCGAGGCGTTCGCCCTGGGGATGCCGAGCTCCCCGGTCAGCTCGCCCGAGGACTTCTCGCCGTCCTTAAGCGCGTATATTATCTCCAGCCTCTTCGGGTTCGCCAGGGTCTTGCATATCTCGGCGTGGAGCTTGAAGAGCTCTTTTTTCATGTTTTCATTATTGCGAAATATCGAAACTTTGTCAAGTGCGTTTTGCGCGTCGTTGGTGGTCCGGGCTGGAAGGCGGATATGAAGCGGATGGACAGGGGGTATTCTTCGGGCGAAAGCGCTTAAGGGGCTGGCGGCCTGTTAACAAGCCTTGCGCAGTACCAGGGGTTTTGAGCGAGGACCCTTTCTATGGTCCCTCTGTCGGGTCTTATCTTCGCCTTCGGAGGGTCCTTTTCGGCAATCCGGTGGGTCGTTGAGAAGGGGGTCTCTTTAATCTTAAGGTTATAGGAGTGTATGAGGAGCCTCTCGAGGTTCACGGCGTCCTCGATATTATAGGCAAGGAGCGTATCGAGGGTCCTGGGGTTGGAGCTCCTCAGGAAGTCCTCCCAGAGGAGCACGGCGAAGTACCCGTCGAGTCCTTCGAGCTCGCCTCTTCCTATGCCGAGGGCCCTTTCACAGCCCTTGAGCCCGCCCCTGAAGCCGAGGCTTCTCATTACGTGCATCAGGTCTATGTGCGCCTGCTCGAGCTTTATCCCGAACTCGCCCTCGATAAAGGGTATGTCGAAGCACTTGCCGTTATAGGTCACGAGGAGAGTGTACCCCAAGATGTCCTCCTTGAAGGCCTCGAGGTTGCGGCCCCTTACGTAGTGGCGGACCCTTTTCCCGTCGTAAAGGGCGATCGTGGTTATGTAGCCCCCCGGGCCCATGACCCCGTTGGTCTCGATATCGAGGTAGGCGGCCCAGGGCCTGAAGTCCGGGAAGAGCCGCCAGTGCTCTTTTTTGGGCAGGAGCCGGGAAAAATAGGCCGCGTCGTTTTTACCGAGGCGGGCGAAGGATTCCTCGATCTCCTTGTTCAGGAGGCCATGGCGCTTTTTCCTTGGAGGCGCTTCCTGGCTCTTGAGGAAGTCGTCCCAGGTCCTGATGTTGTTTTCCCACAGGAGAGACTCCGTCCCCGGCCCTATACCGTGCATGTGGCAGAAGGTGTTTTTAAGCATCTTTTTCCGGCATTTCCCGGCAGGCAGCCGCTTAGCAGGGAATGGCCAAAAGTTTTTGGGAGGAGTCTGAGGAACACTTTTTTCAAAAAGGGTTCCTCAGTTTTTCAAAAAGGTTTCTCCAGGCACTATGTCCATTTCAGTACGCTAATCCTTGAGGCTTGAGAGGACCTCTTCGACGTGGCCCGCCACCTTTACCTTGCTCCAGGCCTTTTTAATCCTGCCCTTTTCGTCTATGAGGAAGGTGGACCTTATTATCCCCCTGGTGGTCTTGCCGTACATCTTTTTTTCGCCGAAGGCCCCGTAGGCCTCGGCGACCTTTTTGTCCGCGTCACTGAGGAGCGGGAATGCGAGGCCGTGCTTCTCCCTGAAGCCCTTGTGGGACTTGATACTGTCGGGGCTCACCCCTACTACCGAGGCCCCCGCCCGCGCGACCCTCTGGATATTGTCCCTGAAATCACAGGCCTCCTTTGTGCACCCCGAGGTGTTGTCCCTGGGGTAGAAGTAGAGCACGACCTTGGCGCCCCTGTAATCCTTGAGGGAAAAGACCTTCTCCGTGCCCGTCTCGTCCGTTCCGGGGAGGTTGAAGTCCGGCGCCTTCTCTCCTTCCTTGACCATGGTCCTCTCCTTTCTGGAAAAAATTTTGCTCTTCAACAGAAGGCGAAGAAGTAAAGGAGCCTCGTCTCCTCGATCACCCTCTCTATGGAGTGCTCCTCCTCGGGCTCCACCACGAGGCAGTCGCCGCCCCTCACAGTCACCTCCGTGCCCTCGACCCCGAATACGACGCCCCCCTCTATGCAGTAGAAGACCTCGTGGGCATCATTGTGGGCGTGGGTTACGGCGGTGTCCCCGGGCGCGAGGACTATGTGGCTAAGGTTCCCCACGCAGGAAACCCTCTCTTCCACGAGGACCCTTTTCCTGAGCTGCGGGTCGTGGCTTACGGGCTTAAGGGGGGCGCTTCCTATGGGGTAGAACTTCATGGAACCGTGTCTGAAAGAGGTCTCTTCAGTTTTCATTATCCCTTAAAAACCGCAGCCGGTCAAGAGTGCCATGGGGCCGGGGGGGGGCCGGCCGTGTAAGGTTTTGTTGACATTACAAGAGCTGGTCTGGTAATTATAGATGGTCCGGAAATACCGGCAGGGGAGTTTTCATGACCAAAGGCAAGGTGCTCGTCGTCGACGATGACGCCGTTTTCAGAACACTCTGCTCCGATGTCCTCAGAAATAACGGGTATTCCGTCCTCGCGGCGTCGTCGGGCACGGAGGCCCTGGGGGTCATAGAGGAGGGAGAAGGCGTTGACGTCGTAATAACGGACCTCGTCATGCCCGGGGTGGGCGGCATCGAGGTCCTGGAGAAGGTGAGGCACCACAACGCCCTCATAGACGTGGTGGTGGTTACGGCGCACGGCTCAGTGGAGTCGGCAGTTGAGGCGCTTAAAAAGGGCGCCTTCGATTATATCACAAAGCCAGTAAACGAAGACGAGCTCCTCCATACCATCGGCACCTGCATGGAGCGCAAAAAGCTCCTGGAGGAGAACCAGGAGATGAGGCAGTCGTTGAAGCTCTTCGAGGTGAGCTGGGTGGTGGCGAGCACCCTCGACATGGAGAAGCTCTTTGATACGGCCATAGACGCCATGCTCCAGATAGTGCCTGCCGAGGCCGGTCTTCTCGCCGTCTACCAGGACGGCTCTAAGGAAACCGAGGTAAAGGCGGCCAGGCGGCTCGACGAGGCAAAGTGCGCCGAGATGGCCCGTGTCTTCATGAAAAGGCACAAAACAGAACTGCGGGGCGCCAGAGGCATCTCCACGATAACCGCCGTCGAGTTCGGGGCAGAGGAGAAGCGGGCCTTCGCCGGCTTCAGCTCCGTACTCTTCGCCCCCATTATAACCTCCGAGGAGACCTTCGGGTTCATGCTCCTTTTGAGGAAGGCTGACGACGCGGTGTGCGCCCTCGGGGAGATCAAGAACGCGGCCTTTGTCCTGGACCACGTATCATCGGCCTTCGGGAACGCGAGGAGGTACGCCAGGGCGAGAGAGCTCGCCTTCATAGACGGCCTGACGAACCTCTATAACTCGAGCTACCTTGAGAAGGCGCTCACAAGGGAACTGAAGCGCTCCGACAGGCTGAAGTCCCACGTAACGGTCCTTTTCATAGACATAGACAACTTCAAGACGATAAACGACACCAACGACCACCTCGTGGGCAGCAGGGTCCTGGTGGAGGTGGGAAAAGTCCTCCTCGACACCGTAAGGGAGGTGGACACGGTCATAAGGTACGGAGGGGACGAGTACGTCATAATACTCGTAGACGCCGATTGCAAATCCGGGTTCATGGTCGCCGACAGGGTAAGGGGCAACGTCGAGGGGACGAGCTTCCTCCCTGAAGAAGGCCTGAACATAAGGGTTACCGTCTCCATAGGGGTGGCCACCTATCCCGCGCATACGAGGGACAAGAAGGAGCTTATAAGGATGGCCGACAGGGCGATGTACAAGGCGAAAGACATATCGAGGAACCTTGTATACCTGGCGCCCATGCCCGAGTGAGCCCAAAGGTTGGGAAAGGCCGGGGGGCCAGGGGGGCCAGGGGGCGGAGGGGTGGACGGCCTTCGCGAGATAAAAAAAGGACCGGGGGGGCGGGGGGCAAAGGTCTTTATCTGCCGCCGGCTTGAAAAACGGAGAGACTCTCCTGAAACAAACCGGAGCCCTTTAAGACCGCGCCCGGCGAGAACGTCTACATGCCCGCATGACCCTCCCCGGCCTTCTTGAGCCTCTTTTCCTCCTTTAGCGCCCTTCTTTTTATGACGGCGTTTTTGATTATGAAATAAGAGGCCACAGCGAATGTGGAAGAGATGACGACATTGCCCGCCAGGAATACGAGGTACGCCCCTCCTATTCCGTTAATCATGTTATCGCCCTTTATCTTGGCCAGCATCGTGGAGTAGTCCTCGCCTAAGATCACGCTCCCGATGACGATGCTCAGCGTCCAGAAAAAGGTGGAGGTGAGCGGGTTCATTACGAAGCTCCCGAGGACGGCCGCGGCCTTGTTCGCCTTGAGTACGAAGGCGAAGGCAAGGGAGAGGAAGGCTCCCGCGCCGAAGGTGGGCAAAACCCCCATGAGCACTCCTATCGCAGCGCCACGGGCGATCCTCTCGGGGGGGTCCTGTATCCTGAGTATCTTCAGGTACAAGAGCCTTAACCACCGCTTTATCCTTACATGGGTGCGTCTCTTGTTGTTATTGAGTCTGTAGTTGTTCTGCGCCATGGGGCAGGTTTGTAAAAACCATACGTTTAAAATGAAAGAGAGTCTTGAAAAACGCCCTCTCCGGCGGCATGACGGCCCCAACCGGGTAAAAGGAAAAAAATGCCTGTTTTCCTTAAATTACATGATATCAGATGCTTCGGACCATGGCAAATGGAGTTGTGGCGTTAACTGTTGAAAACTTTTTATCGACCCTTTCAGGGTGCTTAACCGCCCTTACATGGAAGGCCTTAAAGAGCTTAAAAAAACAACGGGTCATTATCGGCGGTCTTAAGGAAATCGTTTGTTTTTTTAAGGTCCGGGCCTTATCCTGAAAGGGTGATGCCCTCGTCCGTATTGATAGACAGGGACGGGTACATCCGGGGAGTCATAGTCGGAGAGAGCGATTATGCCGGGCCCGAGGCGACGGGTTTTATCGAAGGCTTGCTGGAGAGGCCTCTCTCTGAATAAAAAAGGATGGTCGGGAAACCATCCTTTTCGTCGTGTAACGAGTGTACCTTCGGACTCAGGGCTTAATATTTTTCTTTTTTTCCGCCTCCGGCGCCCTTGCCCTCTTCGTCCGCTACGGTCACATAGCCCGCGGCTATCTCCCTGAGGGCGTTGACCACTATCCTGTTGTCGGTCTTTACAAGGGGCGGAGCGCCCTTGAGGAGCTTCCTGGCCCTCTGGGACGCGATATGTACGAGGGCGAAACGGCTCGGCACCTTCTCGAGGCAGTCTTCTATCGTTATCCTTGCCATGCGATATTACCTCCCAATGTATGCTTATGTAACCTGCCCTTGAATTAAGGGCTTCCGCAATCCGTAACGTCTAATTATACCCCATGGGGAAGGATTTTTCCACCCCCCATTTGTCCAAGACGAGCCTAAAGGGTGAAAAGCCCCCTGACCCTCTCGACCACCCTCTCTTTTTTCGCCCTCTCGGCGATTATGATTGATTTCAATTCCTCGAAGGCGGTCTCCGCAGAGTCGTTTATTATTATATATTCGTATTCAACGGCCCTCTTTATCTCCTGGAGGGCTATTTCGAGCCTTCTTTCCATCTCGCCGGTGCCGTCCTGGCCCCTGGTGGTGAGCCTCTCTCTGCAGGCCTCGACGGACGGGGGGAGGATAAAGACGTAGACGCCGCCTTCGAGCCTCTTTCGAATATTGTGCGCGCCCTGCACGTCTATCTCGAGTATGACGTCCACCCCCCCGGAGAGCATGGCCTCGAGGTCTTTTTTCGACGTACCGTACCTCTTCGCGTGCACCGTGGCGTGCTCGATGAACTCCCCTGCCTCGACCATGCGGTCGAAGGCGGCCTCATCGACGAACCAGTAATCCACGCCGTCCCTGTCCCCGGGCCTCGCCGTCCTCGTGGTGTAGGAGATGGAGTGCCTGAGCCCGGGCAACGACTCGACCGCCTTTTTGTAAAGCGTCGTCTTGCCTGCCCCCGATGGGCCGGATACTATGAACGGTATGCCGCGCATCTTTATCCCGGGGGAAAACTTTCTGAAGAAAGTTTTCCCCCAGACCCCCTTTCAAAGACTTTTGGCTATCCTTTGGAGGGAGACCCCGTGGAAGAAAAACTCTGAAGAGGGGGTCTCCCTCCAAAGGATAAATAGCTAAAAGTTTTTGGGAGGAGTCTGAGGGGGACTTTTTTCAAAAAGTCCCCCTCAGGGTTTATTCGATATTCTGCACCTGTTCCCTTATCTTTTCTGTCTCGGACTTCATCTCCACCACGGTCTGGGAAATCCCGGCGTCCGAGGCCTTCGAGGCGATGGTGTTTATCTCACGGAATACCTCCTGGCAGAGGAAATCCAGCCTCTTGCCCACGGGCTCATCGGAGGCGAGGTAGTCCCTGAAGACGGCGAGGTGGCTTTTAAGGCGCACCGTCTCCTCGCTTATGGCGGTCCTCTCGGCGAAGACCGCCGCCTCGAGCATTATCCGCGCCTCGTCAACCTCCCCCTCCACCATCTTTTTTATCTCCTCGGTTATCCTTTTTCTGTAGGCTTCGAGGACCTCCGGAGAGCGCGCCTCCACCCTGGACAGGTGCGCCTCTATGGCCTTAAGCCTCCCGATGAGGTCCTCCTCGAGGTCCTTGCCCTCCCTTATCCTCCACTCCTCGAGCTGGTCGAAGGCCGCGGACAGGCCCTTTTCGATGGCCCCCCATTCGGCCTCGATGTCTACGAGTTTTTTTTCCGTGGTGAAGACTTCCCTCTGGCGCATGAGGAGGTCGAGGTTTACCTCTCCGCCGACTCCGAGCTCCTTTTTAAGCTCCTCGGCCGCGTCGAGGTAGACCCGGGCCGCTGGGATGTTGACCCTCAGGGCCTGCACCTCGGGGGACTCGCAGTAGAGGACGAGGGAAAAGGAGCCCCTGGAAAACCTCTTCTTCACCTCCTCCCTTATGCGGTTGTCGAGGCCGAAGAACCTGTCGGGTACGCGGACCTTGGTGTCGAGGTAGCGGTGATTGAGGGACTTGGCCTCCACGAAGAAGGTCTCTTCGCCCAGGGTAAATTCGCTCCTGCCGCAGCCGGTCATTGACTTTATCATTTTATGTCCTTCTTTACCTTCGTGGATTTTTTAGCAATTTTTTTTACTTCGCCCCCGCCCTCCCCGCCCTCCCCACCCCCCGGCCCCCATCCCCCAGGCCCCCCGGCCTATCCTGAAGGCATAACGCCTCCTTATATCGAGGAGAATCGCCTTCATCCTCTCCTCTCTATAGTCCGGGTACGTCCACTCAAGGTCTTTATATCCGCCGTCCCTGAATATGAGGGTAAGGTCGGCAAAGACCCCGCCTCCGAGGTGTATCCTGTGGGCGAAGTTCTTGCACGTGGCGAGCACCAGCCTTTCGAGGGTCAGGCACCCCGGGTCTATGTTTATCCGCCTCCTGCCTTCTTCGAGATAATCGTCCTCGACGGCGTTGGTGAAGAGTTTTATCGAGGAGAGGTCCTCGGACCTGACAAGCCCTTCAAAGGAGGCGACCTTCCTTTTAATCTCCCCGGGGCCGAACTCCTCCCGGTAATAACCGGTGGAGTCGAAGGCGAGGGGCTCCGTTAAAAAATCTACCGGGCCGAAACGGGCCCGGAGTCTGGTAAGGACCTCGGCGAAGAGGGCCTCTTCGGCCCCAAAGAGGCTGACGAGGAGTTTTGCCGGCTCCGGCTCTTTTGCCTTCATCTAAGCTCTTTTGGGCCTGTGCCTCAATCCCGGGCTCACGGCGGCGAGGAGCTCGGCTTGAGTAAGTGTAGCCGTGCCGATCTTGCCCACCACCACCCCTGCGGCGAAGTTGGCGAGCACGGCGGCCTCTTTAAAGTCCGCCCCGGAGGCGAGGGCGAGGGCCATGACCCCCACGACGGTGTCCCCGGCGCCGCTCACGTCGAAGACCTCCTTTGCAACCGTCGGTATGTGGGTGGCGCCTCCCTTCTCGAAGAGGCTCATGCCGTGCTCGCCCCTCGTTATAAGGAGGCCCTCGCAGCCGAGCCTGGCGAGGAGGGCCTCGCCGGCCTTATGGAGGCTCTCGTCGTCGGTAATCTCCACGCCCGAGGCGAGCGAGGCCTCGAGGTTATTCGGGGTGACGAGGGTAACCCCCCTGTAATAGTCGAAGTGCTCCACCTTGGGGTCCACGACGAGCGGTTTGCCGAGGCTCCTGCAGACCCTCGAGGTCTCGGCGACGAGCCCCTCGGTTATAAGGCCCTTCGAATAGTCGGATATGACGACGACGTCAGCTGCGCCCGCGTTCTTTTTTATGTAGCGCCCGAGCTTCAACGTGACCCCGCCGTCCAGGAGGTCCTTCTTTTCGCGGTCGAACCGGACGACCTGCTGGCTGTGGGCGATGATGCGGGTCTTCGTGGTGGTGGGGCGCCTCGGGTCGGTTATGACGCCGTCTGAGGGGATGCCCATCTGCCTTAAAAGCTTTACGAACTTCCTGCCGTCGTCGTCCCTGCCCACTACCCCTGCGACGAGGGCGCCCCCGCCGAGGCTCCTTACGTTGTTGGCCACGTTCGCGCTCCCGCCGAGCAAGAGGTCTTCTCTTGAGACCTCCACAACGGGCACGGGGGCCTCGGGAGAGATCCTCCTTACCTTGCCCCAGAGGAAGTGGTCCATCATGAGGTCGCCTATTACGAGGACGCGCGCCCCCTCGAACCTCTCTATTATGGACTTTGCCCTTTTTAAGCTGAGGAGTCTGTTCATTCCCGTGTTGCGGTCTAATCGCAGGATAGCCTTTTTCAGAAGACGCGCGACCGAGATTTTTTCTCGGGCGTCAGGCCTGTGTTCCTGTATGCTTATCGGCCCTTCTGCCGGGCCACGCTTTTCCTGAGGACCGCGCCTTCGAAGGCATATTACCAGATTCGCACCCGGGACAGAACAACAATTTTCCCTCCGGCCTTGAGCATCAGCGCCTCCCGGACAGTCTCTTTATTGAGTCCGCGGCATGCCCCGGCACAACCCCTCTCATGACGGAAAGGACGACGGGCTGGAAAGACCCCGCGGCTCCATGACGCGGATTGGCAGGACCTATTTCCCAACGAGCTTGAAGTGCTTCTTGCTCAGGTCGACCCCGAAGATCCGTTCGATCCTCATCTTCACCCTCTGCCGCCTGTCCCTCGTGGTGAGCCTGTAGTCCTCGTTCACTCGAAGCTCCGTAGGCCTCTCCGGCAGCCAGTCCTTCATCACGGCCGGGTGGGTGCCTTTAAACTCCCTCAATATCTCCCTGTCGATATCTCCGTAGGAGATGCCGCTGTACTGTTTGTTCCAGTACTTCTGGACCTGCCTGCTCTTCTCGTTCATCTGCGCCTCGCTTCTGACCCAGCCGTAATGGTAGATACTCGCGTTGGCGAGCGCGGCCTTGGGATATCTCCCTCTCTTGTGGTCCTTCATCACGATGAAGAGGAGGCCCTTTGGAGAGAAGGACATGATGTTGTTCCTTATGATCCGCGGAGCCCTCCTGTACCACGCGGGGCTGTCGAGGTACGTCACGTGGTTGACATAGAAGTGCAGGTAGTCGAAGACCAGGGCCTCGACTTCGGGGTTATCAAGGTTCCGTTCCATTGCGTCGTAGATGTTGGGAAGGTCGTCTTCGTGCACGACCTCGTCGGCCTCCAGATAAAAGGCCCAGTCTCCCGTGCAGTTGTAATGCGCGATGGTCTTCTGCTGTCCGTACACAAACCCCCTGTAAAGGAGGTTCTCGTTCCATTTCGTGGAGAGTATCTTGATCCTGGGGTCTTCGATTGCCCTTATCATATCGAGGGTGCCATCCTCGGACTCTCCCACATTCACGATAAACTCGTCGCATATGGGCAGCACCGACCTTATGGACTGCACCGCCGGATACCCGAGCAACCGCGCGTTCCTGACAAAAGTGAAACCGCTTACCTTCATTTCCCCGGTCTTTGCCTCTCCATCACCCTGACGTGCATTAATCACCGCACCCGTTGCGCCCCCGGGTCGTCTTCCCTGGGTTCACCCGGCTGGTCCCCGGCCCCGGTCAGTATGGCGAGCAGCATCGCGGACTGCCCCTGTATTATCTGCGTGTCCGTCAGGCTTCCCACCATCATGACAAGGGTATAGGAAAAGAGCGAGAACCCGAGCACGGAGTTGCGGTTTCTCCACCCGGTCCTTACAAGGGCCGCGAAAAGCCAAAGGAGCGCGGCAAGGCCCGGGACGCCGAAACTGACGGCCATGTACAGATACGTATTGTGAGGCTGGTTTGATATCTTGTCCTTTAAACTTTCATAAAGGTTCTTGTCCTGTTTTTCCAGCTCCAGGATGTACCCCCCTGTCCCCACCCCGAAGAGCGGATGCTCCTTTATCGTCTTGAGCGCGCCACCCCACATGTAAAACCTCAGGCCCACGGACGTCTCGATAACGCCCTCCCGATAGCTCTTGATATCGGTTATCGCCGTCTTCGTCCTTTCACGCACTGAAGGCGAGATGAACATCGCGCCAAGGCATAATACTACAATTACAGCGACCTTCAAGACGTTATTTCTGCCGGCAAAATTCATGATGATCACGGGTGAGAGAACTACAAGGACCAGGTAGCCCGTCCTGCCTATGCCGACGACCAGGCTCGCAAAGAGGAGGACGCTTAACAGGCCGATTAAAAACCGCTTTCTTTTATCCGCCTCCTTGCCGAAATAGTTCGACAGGACCATAATCGCGAAGACCGCCATCAGGGAGTAGGTGATATGGTGGATAAAACCGATGGCCCCGGCCCTCTTGTAGAGGGGCAGGACCCCGGCGTATTGCATTATGTGAATTGCCGCGGTCAGCGACATCCCCGCTATGAAGGAGTTCACAATCGCTCTTAGGGGAAGGCCCCTGGAGGCAAGGGCCATTACGGCGAACGCCGAAAGCCAGTAATGGGTTTTTTTCGCAAACTTGATGCCGAGGCCGAAGTCTTCCGTGTAAATAAGACCCACCCAGTGCAGGACAATGAAGATCATTACGGGGATGAACCATTCCTTCTTCGGCCACTGTCCTGCATCCCTGAAGAACCTTCCGCCGAAAATGGAGAGGGCAATGGCCATGTACGCAAAGGCAGTAGAAGTGGATATGCTTATCGGCGTAAAAAAGACGGCGGCGCAAAAGCCGTATAGTATCAGACTGTCGAATGCAAGTTTATTTTTGTTTTCAGGGCTCATCTTCCCGGGACGCCTTAAAAGAAAAATATTCTACTGTAGCAGGAAACGGGCATTTATAGCTTTAGTTTTATAAACCAGCAAGACCCGCAGGGCTGATTGCCCTTAAGTTTATTGCTTCAACTACGGTTGTTTTCGCCATAGACCTGGCTGGTAGTCGGAAACACACTTTTACGAATATACGAATAGAGGATAAGCAGGTTTTTAATTTAAACCAAGTACCTTTTCTAAACCCTTGTTTTACGGCCCGGTTTCCAGTTTCGTTTTTCGTTTCAAGAGGTTAGAAGCCTTGCAAGGAAATTGTCTGTTCGTGGGTTTCTTGGACTTTTGGAGATATTTTAGCACAACTTTATATATGGACCCCTCTTTGAGACAGTTTAGAGTTAGGGCGCTTGCCGGTTAAGGGCTTTTTTTGGTTTAAAAGCGATTCTATCGGGCCAAAAGGTCTCAACGTCCCCTGGAAAATAAGCGTTTTAGAATTTTAACGAATTACGGATTCCCATTCTAAATATTTAAGCAATTTTTCTCTCTATAAAAGATGGCGGCCCTGTCTACACCTCTATCACCTGGTTTTATACCCTCAAATTCCAATTTCTTAAATCCTCTCTTATATAAGTACTCGAATCCTTTGAAATATTCTATTCTGATAGAATCATCCCATATTATCACTCCATCGTTTTTCAAATAATCCATGCTTTTAATGCAACAATCAACCCTATCAATTCCATCAATAACAATAATGTCGAACAGGATGTCATCATTTTTCTCCGATACTATTTTTGCATGCTCACTATAGGGCACGTCATTATTCAAAAATGTAAGAAATGTCTGCACATTAGTTGGTGATTTGTCTTTTAGCATCTCTGAGAAAAAAACATCATGTTCAACGACATAAACCTTCTTAACATATTTCGCCCAAAAGATTGTTGAGTAGCCTCCTCCAAACTCCAATAGCGTCATATCATCTTTTAAACGCTCCCTTATGAAAAAAATAAAAGAATAATTCATCCACGGCAATTCATTGCCTTGCTCGTCACAAGGGTAGCCTTTCAAAATACTTTTCACCCACCCCGTTCTGAACAAATAACTCTTTTTACTTGTGCAAAGCAACCTGAAATAATTTAACAATCTGAATGTAGGCAGATGTCTTCTGACAAGCCATTTAATATTCTTCCTCATCATTCCGCTCCTATTTTATTTCTGTATTCAGGACCATTTTCCTGTGACTCCTGATAAGCAGAACGTTGCATTATGACTGAAACCTGCGCTCATAGCCTTGGTTCCATGAAAAGGCGAAATTTGCAGAGCTAATCGCCCTTGAGTCTATTGCGTTGACTGCGGTTGTTTTCGCCATAGCAGATGAGGAAGAAACTCTGCTCCAAAGGGTTTGCCTCAAGGCTTCATCTCCCTGAGCTTGGCGTACTTGGTATAGGTATAGTAGGCGTACAGGGTTGAGAGCAGGAGCCCGGTCCTGCCGTCTAAAAAGCCCAGTTGCAGGACGAACATCTTCAGGAACGTAAAGGGCGGACGCAGCGCGATATCGGTTATCCTGGGCCGTTTTCCTTCGGAGAGCATCTGTTTGGCGGCGAGCGAGGAATAACGCTCCATCCTTTCGAGGTAATCGGAGGCGTCCCTGTAGGTATAGTGGTTAAGCGGGTTTTTAAGATAAGCCCTGGGGCCTTCGAGCTCTATCGCCTCGTGGACCTCCCTTTCGCTGAAGCGGCCGAGGTCCTTTCTATAGAGCCTCAGGTGGTAATCGGGGTACCACCCGCAGTGTCTGATCCAGCGGCCGCCGAAAAAATTCCTCATCGGCAGATAATACCCGACCTTGTCGCCCTTTTCCGGGAGACCGAGGATTTCGTCCCTCAACTCCGGCGTCACCCTTTCGTCGGCGTCGATATTGAGTATCCAGGCGTTGCGGGCCCTGTCCTGGCAGAGGTTTTTCTGCCTTCCATACCCCAGCCATTCGTCGCAGAAGACCCTGGCGCCGTATCCTTTGCAGACCTCCACCGTAGAGTCCGTGCTCCCGGAGTCCGAGACTATTATCTCGTCGGCCCACTTAACGCTCTCAAGGCACTCGACTATGTTGGCCTCTTCGTTGCGGGCGATTATCGTAACGGAAATCCTGTCCATCCACCCACGACCCTTTTTTCAGGGTTCAATCAAAAATACCCCCGACCCGCCCGCACCCGGCAATTGTGCGGAGTTCGGGCAGGAAGGAGGGGGCATTTGTATAAAAAAGTGGGAAGGCTTCAGGCCCCGCCCCTCGTTTCAGAGGGCGTTTTCCTTGCCGGCGGGTATCTCTTTAGCCTCGTCTATGAGCATTACAGGGATATCGTCTTTTATCGGGTAGAGGAGCCGGCAGGCCTCGCAGACAAGGCCGTCTTTCTTTGCGCTGAGCTTTATCCGGCCCTTGCATTTGGGGCAGGCGAGTATTTCAAGGAGTTCCTTGTCGATTGTCATAACTTCCTCCGGTGGTTAGAGTGCCGTGTGGTTTATACCGGCCGAGGCCCCCAGCCCCCCCGGTCCCCCGCCCCCCCGGACGGTCTCACGGATTAAAGGCCCGGGCCGGGCTTAAAAACCCTCGCATTTTAACACGAAAGGGCGAGGTTTTCCGTAAAAATCAGCGTATTATTATAGCAGGGGAAAACCCCCGGGTAAAATGCCTGAACCGGCTTTCCCGCAATCTCAGATCTCGGCGGCCTTCTCGGGGACCTCGCCCTTCTTCCCCCCCCTCCTCAGGAACTCTATGCCGCCTATCATGCTAACGATGGCCATTATGGCGAACCACATGAGCGAGAGGGTAAGGGCCTCTTCCCGGGAGGCCCCTACCCTGGTAAAGAGGTAGACGAAGGCCCCTTCGCGCAGCCCCAGGCCGGCAAGGGATATGGGCATCATGGAGACGACCGTAGCCAGCGGGATGAAGAGGAAGAAGTAGGCGAGCCCCACGTCTATCCCGAGGCCCCTGCTCAGGATGTAGTAGCCTATCATCACCCCGGTCTGGACCACGATGGAGATTATGAATATTCTGACAAGTATCCCGTGGTGGCTCTTGTAGCTCATGAGGACCCTGTAAAGCGCGTCTATCTTATTGTTTATCCCGTAAAAGTGGATTCTGGCGAAGATGCCCATCGCCCAGTTATGGAGCGGTCCCACCCAGATTATGAGGCTCGCGCCCACATAGCCCCCGATAAGCAGCACGAAAAACCCCGGGAGCGCGGTGCCCTTTATTAACGCGTAGCCCGGGACGAGGGCGATGGTCGTTATGACGATCAGGGCGGAGAACCCTGAATACCTGTCCATGAATATGGAGGCCACGGCAACGCCCCCCTTCCTTGTCTCCCTGAAGAGGTAATAGCCCTTGATTATGTCCCCCCCGACCATGGTGGGCAGAAAATTGTTGAAGAACATCCCTATGAAATAGATGGACAGGAGCTTCAGATAGGGTATCTCGATGTCTTTTTTGAGGATGATGGACCATCTATAGGCCGACACCGACTGAATGACAATAAAAAAGAGGGCCACGAAGACGACGGAGCGGGGGTTTACCGAGCGCACTGTCTGCCAGAAGAGCCCTATGTCCATGCCCCTGAAGAGGAAGTAGAGGATTACCCCGCTCACGGCGATCTTGAGGAGCGTGGTAAGGAGGTTCTTGATCATCTGCCAAGCACCTTCTTGACGGTAAAAACGGGCTTGCCCTGCGATTCGTGATACACCCGGGCGAGCATCTCGCCGAGAAGACCCATGATGACGAGCTGCACCCCGAGGATGATAAGGAGTATGGCGAGGAGCAGGAGCGGTCTGCCGCCTATGTCCTGGCCGAGGAATATCTTTTCGAAACTCAGGTACAGGGATATCAGGAACCCTATAGCCCCGAGGGCGAGGCCCGGCGGGCCGAAGGCGTGTATGGGGCGGGTGGAAAAGCTCTGGAGGAACTTTACCGTTATGAGGTCAAGGAGGACCCGTACGGTCCTCGAAAGCCCGTACTTCGAGCTCCCGAACCTCCTCGGGTGGTGTGTGGTCTCCACCTCGGTTATGGTGGCCCCCACCCAGCTCGCGATGGCCGGGATGAAGCGGTGCATCTCCCCGTAGAGCCTCACGTTCTTTATGACCTCTTTCCTGTAGGCCTTCAGGGTGCAGCCGTAGTCGTGGAGGTATACGCCCGTTACCCTCGAGATGAGCCAGTTGGCTACTACCGAGGGGAGCCTCCTCGTAAGGAAGGGGTCCTTGCGGTCCTTCCTCCAGCCGCTTACTATGTCGTAGTCCTTTATCTTCTCGAGGAGCCTGGGGATGTCTGCCGGGTCGTTTTGCAGGTCCGCGTCCATGGTGACTATGACGTCCCCCTCGGCGTACTCTATCCCCGCGGCCATGGCCGCGGTCTGCCCAAAATTCCTCCTGAAGGAGACGACCACGACACGGGCGTCTTTTTTCTGTATTTCCTCGAGCACCGCGAGGGTCCTGTCCCGGCTGCCGTCGTCGACGAAGACTATCTCATATTTACGGCCCAGCGGCTCCATCGCCTCTTTTATGGACCCGTAGAGGTGAGGGATGCTCTCGTGTTCCTCGTAGACGGGTATTACTATGGATACGGACTCAGACAACCGTGCCTCGTATTTTAAGTGTAACGTCCCTGGAGGGCCTGGCCCGTCAATACTTCATATGCCTTACGGGCTGGTCCTCCATGCCCTTGAAGCCGCTGCAACTGAAGATGGAGAATGTCTTGTAGACCTCTTCGTTACGGTAGATGGTGAAGAGCTCTTTATCGCATTTTTCGAAGGCCTGTGCAACCACGGGTTCAATCTCCTCATCCTGGGCCTTCACGTATACGGCGTTAAAGCCCCAAAGGTCGTCGAAGCCCGGCCACAGGTCGTACTGGTTCATCCTCCTCGCGCCGGTGAAGGCGTTAAAGGTCACGGGGTTGCCCTCGGTGTACATGGCGAGCTCGCTCGTCACCTGATAGGAGTCGCTCATTATGAAGGTCCGCGGCCCCAACTCCTCTTTTGCCTCCGAGACCCTTTCCCCGAGCTCGGCCCACCCCATGACCCTGTTATAGGGCGGCCCCCAGAGGACCCTTGGCCACAGCGGCTCGAGCGTCCAGGGGAAATACGCCAGTGTCGTTACGGTCGCGCCGAGGAAAAGCCCGAAGGCGGCAACGACCCCGAGGACCCTTTTCCTCCTCTGCCCGGAGGCTCTGTAAGCCCTTGAAAAGGCCCAGACCCCGGCTGGTATGGCCGTAACATAGGAGGCCACCGCCCAGTTGGCCTGTACCTTACCATGAAGGCCCTTGAAAAGAAAAAACAAAAAGAGCGGGACCGAGGCGAATACGGCCAAGAGTGCCGCGTCTCTTTTTTCCCTCACCCCCCACTTCCAGCACATCCAGAGGCCGTAGACGAGGCCGATAAAGATGACGGGGGTGGTGAGGGCGGCCTGCGCGCCGAGGAACTCAAGGGCCGGCAAAAGTGAGAAGGCCCCGGAGCCCACGTGGGCCTGGCCAAGGGTGTGCCGTATTGTAACCTGTCCGTGGATAATATTCCATATTATGACCGGGGTTGCAAGGACGAGGCTCGTAAGACCCGCCATATAGGGCTGGGGTCTTCGGAGCCAGGGCCTGAGCCTCCCGGAAAAGATAAAAAGGAGAAGCACGCTCGGGTAGAGGAGCACCATCGTGTATTTGGCGAGAAAGCCCAGGCCTACGGAAAGGCCCGCAACGACCCACCACGCTGACCTTTCCGTCTCCACCGCCCTCGCAAGGGAGTAGACAGAGGCCGCCCAGAAAAAGACGAGAAGGACGTCGGTGGTCATGAGGACGGAGCCTATGGAAAAGATCGGGATTATCACGGGGAGGAGGGCGGAGTAAAAACCCGCCTTTTCGCTCTCGAAGACGTCCCTGCCGAGAAGATACATGAGGTAGGAGGAGAGGGCGGAGAATAGGACGGCCCCGGCCCTTACGGAGAGAGCCGTGTCCCCGAAAAGGGCGGTGAAAGAGGCGATTATCCAGGCGACCAGCGGCCCCTTGCTGTAATAGCTCAGCCCCGGCCTCCTCGACCACTCCCAGTAATGCGCCTCGTCGGGGGAGAGGTCAAAGGGGGTGTGGATTACATAGAGGAGGCGGAGTATGGAGACGAGTATCAAAAGGGCTATGAGCTTGTTTTTATACTTCAATGTCCTCCCGCTTCTTCCTCGCGTAGTTTATCGCCGCCTGGAAATATCTTTTATCCGCCTCGGAAAAGACGAAGGCGCACAGGGTGCCGAGCACCGCGCCCCCGAGGACGTCGAGGGGGTAATGGACCCCCACGTAGACCCTCGAGTACGCCACACTTACGGCGATGGCGAGGAACACCGGCGTATACCTCGAGTACCTCGTGCTCAGGAAGACGCAGGCGGAGAAGATGTTAACGGCGTGGTTCGAGGGGAAGGCGTAGGCCCCCCCGCAGCCCACGAGGAGCCTCACGTCCTCGAGGGCGTGACAGGGCCTGGCCCTCATGAAGACGTTCTTCAGAGTCGCCCCGAGCAGGTCGCCAACCAGCACCACCATGATAACGAGGACGAGCCCCCGTATGTCCCTTCTCCGGCCCTTCAGGAGTACGAATACGATGCCGAGAAGGATTATGAAGACGAAATTGCTCTTCTCCGTTATAAAGGGCATGAAGACGTCGAGAAAGGGCGCGGTAAGACGCCCGTTTATGACGTGGAAAAGAGCCGTGTCCAATTTCAGGATAGCTTCCATTGTTTAAATGCCGGGGGAAACCTTTCTGAAGAAAGGTTTCCCCCGAACCCCTTTCCAAAGACTTTTAGCTGGCCCCTGTAAGCGGCCTATGAGGAAACCTTTTTACAAAAAGGTTTCCTCAGTTGCATCGAGCACCTCTTCCACCCCTATCTCCCTCATGCACTTCGGGTCCGGGCAATTTTTGAGGAAGCAGGGGCTGCATTCGATATCCTTTCTTACGACGACGTGGCCCTTTCCGTAGGGTCCCGTCCTCCAGGGGGCCGTTGGGCCGAAGAGGGCGACCACCCGGGCGCCGGCCGCCGCCGCCACGTGCATGGGGCCCGAGTCCACGGTAAGGACGAACCGGGCGAGGCTTGAGAGGGCGGCGAGCTCCTTAAGGTTTATGGCCCCGGCGAGGTTTAGAGCCCCCTCGCCTATCCCCTTTTTTATCCTCTCAAGGGGGGCCTTGTCCCCCGGGCCTCCCACGATTACGGCCTTAAGGCCCCAGCGCTCCCGGGCCTTTTTACCGAACTCCATGAACTTCTCGTCGTCCCAGAGCTTCGTGGACCACCGCGCCCTTGGGACCATCACGAAAAAGCTTTTTCCCCCTCCCCCTCCTTCGGAGACGCCGTTATCCTCGAGGAGTCTCTTTACGGTCTTGAGCTCCGTGTCCAGCTCAAGTGGGAATACGACTCCGTCGGTAACTCCTCCTGCGTGCCTGGCGAGCGCGAGGTACCTCTCCACGGCGTGCATGTCGGGGTCGTAGGCCGGGAGTTTTTCGTTCAGGAAGATGTGGCTCAGCTCCCGGGAGTTTGAAAAGCCTATCCGCCTCCTGCCCTTTGAGAGGAGGACCCATATGCCGCTCTTGAGGAGTCCCTGGAAGTCGAGGACCATGTCGTATCTCCTCGCGGCGAGCCGTCTGGCGGTCTTCATGTTCTCGGCCTTCTCCCGCGTCCAGCCCCGGTTCTTTACGACTATGACGTTATCTATGAGCGGGTGGCCCTTCAGGATCGCGCTCGCCGCCTCCTCCACGAGCCAGTCTATCTCCACGCCGTCCCCGAGCCCCCTTCGGAGCGCGTAAAGGGAGGGCAGGGTGTGGACCACGTCGCCTATGGAGGATAGCTTTATTATAAGGATTTTCATTTTTTCCGGGGGAAAACTTTTT
>DATEAM010000191.1:0-2845 GCA_035288385.1 Thermodesulfobacteriota bacterium | reverse complement strand
TCTCCAGACCTCTTCCAAAAACTTTTAGCTATTTCCTGCCAGGCAGCTGCATTCGGGGAATAGCTAAAAGTCTTTGAAGGGGGTTTGGGGGGAACTTTCTTCGGAAAGTTTCCCCCAAAGGTATTTATGAAAAAATTGCTGTTTAGGCCGGTTCTCTTCTCCATAAACCACCCGAAGACCGTAATGGGCGTCGTCTTCCTTCTAACGGTCTTCTTCATCCTCCAGGTCCCCTCCATACGGATAGACACGGACCCCGAGAACATGCTCTCTGAAGACGAGCCCGTGAGGGTCACTCATCAGGAGGTCAAAAAGGACTTCTCCCTCCACGACGCCTTTGTCCTCGGCGTTGTCAATGAAAAGAGGGCCGAGGGCGTATTCACCCCGGAGACCCTCGAAAGGGTCGCTCTGATATCCGATGAGATATTAAAGATAGACGGGGTGATTGCGAGGGACCTCATAAGCCCCGTAACGACGGACGACATACAGGCCGAGGGAGGAGTCTTAACGATTGCTCCCCTCATGGGACGCAAGATTGCCGACCAGAAGGCCGCTTTTGCGGTAAGGGATGCGGCGCTTTCGAACCCGATGCTTAAGGACCTCCTCGTCTCCGGGGACGGGAGGGCGCTCTCCCTCTACATACCCATAAAAGAGAAGAGCATGAGCTACAGGGTCTCCAAGGAGATAGAGGCCATAGTCGAAAAGCACGGCGGAGAGGAGTCCTACCACATAACGGGGCTCCCCGTGGCAGAGGACACCTTCGGGGTGGAGATGTTCAGGCAGATGGGGGTCTCGGCGCCCATGGCAGGGCTCCTGATATTCGTACTCATGGTGGTCTTCTTCAGGAGCTTCTCCCTCGTAGCCTCGGCCATGGCCGTAGCCATGATCACCGTCGTATGGGCCATGGGCGCGCTCATAGGGGCCGGGTACACGGTGCACATAATGAGCTCCATGATACCCATATTCCTCATGCCCATAGCGGTCCTCGACTCCGTGCATATCTTAAGCGAGTTCCACCACGTGTACAGCCCCGAGGCGGACCGCAGGGACACTGTCCTCCACGTCATGGACGACCTCTTCATTTCCATGCTCTTTACGTCACTGACCTCGGCCGTGGGTTTCGCCTCCCTCATGCTGACCCCCATACCGCCCGTAAAGGTCTTCGGGGCCTTCGTGGCCCTCGGGATAATCGTCGCCTGGCTCCTGACCATAACCTTCATACCCGCCTGCATAATGCTTCTGCCCGAGAGGTTCCTAAGCCGCTTCGGCAGGAGGGGCCACGAGAGGGGATTCTTCCACGCCCTCCAGCGCTCGCTCGGCCGCTTTTCAACCCGGAGGTCCGGCATCATACTCGCGGTATGCGCCCTGGTACTGGCAGGCTCCATTTACGGCATCACGAAGACGCGCGTAAACGACAACCCATCGAGGTGGTTCCACAGAGGCCACCCCATAAGGGTAGCCGAGGACGTCCTCAACGCTCACTTCGGCGGCACCTACATGGCCTTTCTCGTGCTCGAGGGCGCTGAACCCGACGTCATGAAGGAACCCGGTGTGCTTGAATACGTGGAAGGGCTTCAGCAGGACCTCCTCACCCTCGACGTGGTGGGCAAGACCACCTCTGTAGTCGACGTGGTTAAAAAGGTCTCCTTTGAGATAAACGACGAGGACCCCGAATACAACAGGGTGCCCGGAACATCCAGGGAGGTGGCCCAGTACCTCTTCCTCTACGAGATGTCGGGAGACCCCGAGGACCTCTATCACCTCGTCGACCCCAGCTACACCATGGCGAACGTATGGGTCCAGCTCAAGAGCGGCGACAACCAGGACATGCTCGGAGTCGAGGCCTTTGTATCCGACTACATCGAACAGAACCCCCCGCCCGAGGGCATGGAGGCACGGTGGGCCGGCCTTACCTATCTTAACGTGATATGGCAGGAGAAGATGGTAATGGGCATGCTCAAGTCCCTGGCGGGCTCCGCCCTCATGGTCTTCGTCATGATGGCAATACTCTTCCGGTCTCCTCTCTGGGGCCTCATATCGATGATACCGCTTACCATCACGGTGGCCTTTATCTACGGGCTCATCGGGTTTGCCGGCAAGGACTACGACATGCCAGTGGCCGTACTCTCGGCCCTTACGCTGGGCATATCCATAGACTTCGCCATACACTTCTGCCAGAGGGCCCGCCAGATACATGAAAAAGAGCCGGACTGGGACCGCACCTTGGAAGAGGTCTTCGACGAACCGGTAAGGGCGATACTGAGGAACATGGTCGTCATATCAATTGGCTTCGTGCCGCTATTTTTCTCGCGCCTCGTCCCGTACCAGACCGTGGGGTTTTTCTTCGCGGCCATAATGGCCTTCAGCGGCATGGCCACCCTCGTGGTCATGCCGGCGCTGATGAGCCTCTTGAGAAGGCAGTTGAAACTGTAATCATGGGGGAAACTTTCTGGGGGAACCCTTCTGAAGAAGGGTTCCCCCAGACCCCCTCCCAAGACTTTTGGCTATCCCCCGGGGGTAGACCCCCGAGAGATGCAATTCGCGTAAGAGGGGTCTACCCCCGGGGGATAAATAGCTAAAAGTTTTTGGAGAGAGTTTGAGAGAACCCTTTTTCAAAAAGGTTCTCTCAATAAGATGATACTACACGACTGGGGAGGCTTGAAGGGGTTTTTTTGTGAAAATCCTCTTCAAGTTCTCGACGAGGGCCGTATTGTCCGTTCTTTCCCTTACGGCTATTCGGAAGTACTCGGGCCCGAGGCCCCTGAAGTCGCTCAAGTCCCTTATGAGTAATCCCTTTTCAAGGAGCCCGGCCTTAAGCGTTGGGGCCGTAATCGAGGGCTCGAGTATC
>DATEAM010000190.1:0-5274 GCA_035288385.1 Thermodesulfobacteriota bacterium | reverse complement strand
AAGGGTCTCTTGCCCCCGGCCATCCTTTACATACTCTCGGCGGCCATAGGGAGCGTCGCCGTCGTATTAACCGTTTACATGCTCGGCAGGTTATGGCACAGACGCTGAAAATCCCTGAGTGGCTCAAAGAGACGAGACGGGCGGGAGGGCCCGGGGACGGGGGGGGCGGGGGGGGCGGGGGATACAGGGGACCGGGCTTTCTGGAAAAGAACCTCGCCCATGTCGCCTCCACCGTAAGGTGGCTCATGGACTCTGATGATAGCGCATCGAGGCCGGGGCTCCTCCAGGGGCTCGACTCGAGGGCGAGAATAGCCGGGATTTTTATCATCCTCGTGGCCGCGGCGATGTCGGAGACGACCGTGGAGCTCGCAGGGATTATCATCCTTACGGCCCTCCTGACGGTTTCCTCGCGCGTAAGGTTTGTAACCCTCGCGAAGAGGATACTCCCGGCCTTTGTATTCACAACGGTTATCACGATACCCGTCTTCTTCGGCTTCTTCAGCCCCGGCCCCCCCGGTACGCCCATAGTCGGTTTTTCGGTGCTCTCCCTCGAGGTTTCGATGACGACCGAAGGGCTCTCAACGGGCGCCTTCTTCATAACGCGTGTCTCCGCCATGGTGGCCCTCGCCGCGCTTCTGGTGCTTACGACGAGGCAGACGGACTTTTTCAGGGGCCTTAGGAGGCTACTCGTCCCGGGGTTTTTCGTGACGGCGCTCTTCATGACCTTCAGGTACATATTCATACTCCTGAAGCTCTTCGAAGACGCCACACTCGCCAGGAAGTCGAGGACGATAACGAGGCCCGCTATCGGGTCCTCACAGCGCTGGTTCGCTTCAAGGATTGCGCTCTTTTTAAAGAAGTCGCTCGCCATGGCCGAAGAGGTTGGCATGGCCATGGCCTCGAGGGGTTTTTCGGGAAGGATAAGGACCGTTGGCGGCGGGAGCTTAAAGGGGAAGGATTACCTCTGGGTCGGGACGTCCGTATTCGTCCTCTTCCTCTCACTCGGGTTTTAAGAGCGCGGTTCGCATGAGGCGGCTTGCGGTATGGACCAGGACTTATATAAACTCGAAGGGGTGTCTTATTCTTACGGGGAGTTCCCGGCCTTGACGGACGTGAGCTTCTCCGTAAGGGGCGGGGAGTGCCTCGCCGTGCTCGGGGCCAACGGCACAGGGAAGTCCACGCTCCTGAAGATACTTAACGGCCTTGTGTTCCCCTCTTCGGGCTCGGTAGCCTTCGAGGGCAGGGAAATTACCGAGGAGGGCCTCAGGGGAGGGTTCTTGAGGCGTTTCAGGGAGACCGTGGGGTTCGTATTTTCCGAGCCCGACGTGCAGCTCTTCTGCCCCACGGTATTCGAGGAGGTCGCCTTCGGCCCCCTCCAGCTCGAGCTTCCCGAAGAGGAGGTCTCCATGAGGGTGGAGGACGTCCTCAATATGCTCGGCATCTCGGCCCTGAGGGAGAGGGCCCCCCATACGCTCAGCAGCGGAGAGAAGAAAAAGGTGGCCATAGCCTCGGTCCTGGCCGTGAACCCCGACGTGCTCCTCATGGACGAGCCCACCAACGGGCTTGATCCGAGGACCCAGGTCTGGCTCCTCGAACTCGTCGGGGGCTTGAAAGAGATAAAAAAGACCTTCGTCATAGCCACCCACGACCTGAGCCTCGCCGAAGACCTCGCCGACAGGGTGGTGGTCTTGGACGAGTCCCACAGCGTGGCCTCGGTGGGGCCGACGAGGGAGGTGCTCGAGGACAAGGACCTGCTTTTGAAGGTCAATATAATACACGAACACGCGCACAGGCACGGAAGCCTGGTGCACAGACACAGCCACGGACCTTACGCCACGCATGACGAACACGATTGAGGGAGTTTTAAAATGTCCATGATGGGAGGCGGAATGAATCCATTGTTTTACGCCGTCATAATCATCACCCTTGTATTTTCATGCTCCGCGGCCCGGGCCGATGAGAAGAATGGCGAAGTCGAAGATCTGAGGGAGCGCGTGGAGAGGCTCGAAGAGATGGTTAAGGAGGAGAAGGCCGTCGCAGAGCCGGGCCACAGGCTCCACCCCGTGCACAGCCTATACGGGCTGAAGATCTCCGGCGGCATAACCATCACCGCCCAGGGCCTCGAGGGCCCTGACGACAACCCCGGAGGAGCGGCGGCCATCTCGGGCGACCTCTACCTCGAATCCCCCGTGGGTGAGGCCGGGTGGGCCGCGGCCGTATTCGATATGCAGAGGGGGCCAGGGATCGAGGGCCTCACGCTCTTTACCTCCCCGAACGGCAACACCACGGGCACGAACGCGGACATAGAGTCCTTTAACGACACGAGCGTCCACCTGACACAGCTCTATTACGAGCACAGCCTCCTCTCCGATAGGTTCAAGGTAACCGTGGGCCAGCTCGACCCCACCGCTTATTTCGACACCAACGGATTGGCCAACGACGAGAGGACCCAGTTCCTCGCAAACGCCTTTGTAAACAACCCGGCCGTGGAGTTCGGGGGCTCAGACGACTTCTACTCGCCCGGGGTGAACCTCTTCCTCTCTCTTAACGAGACCTTCGACCTTACCATCGGGGTCTTCGAGGGCGACGGCGACTACGCAGACTCCTTCGACAACCCCTTCGTGATGGCCGAGGCCGCAGTAAGGATTAACCCGCTGGGTAGACCCGGCAACTACAGGCTCTATTACTGGTTGAGGAAAGAACGACCCGACTCCTCGATCGAAAACCTCGCCGACCCCACTGACCCGGCGCTCGCAAAGGCCGAGAACAAGGGCCTCGGCATAAGCCTCGACCAGTACCTCTCGGACTCCGTCGGGGTCTGGCTGAGGGCCGGGGTCCAGAGAGAGAAGGTCGCCCAGTTCGGAGGCTTCATGGGCGGGGGAGTTGACGTTGCCGGGTCTTTCGTTAAAAGGGCCAACGACAACATGGGGGTCGCCTATGGGGCCACCTTCATGGGAGACGATTACGAGGCGTTCAAAAGGGCCTCGACGCCGGGGTTCGACGCCTCGACGGAGCATTACATCGAGCTCTATTACAGCATGGCCGTAAACAGCCCGACCGACCTCGTGGGGTTCAACATCTCCCCGGACCTTCAGTACGTGATAAACCCCGGCGGGGATTCCGCGGCGGATAAGATCTTTATCTACGGAGTAAGGCTTCAGGCCGACTTTTAGAAACAAAGAGCTTTTACGAAAGGAGGGGTGTTTCTTTGGGGATTTGGCCCGGCTAAGGTCGTCTTAGACTAAAAAAACAAAAAGGAGGTTTATTGAAGATGGAAAGGATTATTGAAAAAGGTCTTCTCGTAAATACGCTCGTACCTGCGCTCGTGCTCTTCGGCATAGCCTTTATGATGGTCGTCATCGCCTACGGGATGGAGTCCGTCGTGCACGGAGTTCACGACATGTTCCACGACTTCAGGCACGTAATAGGCATGCCCTGCCATTAACTGTTTCTGTGCTCAAGATACCAACCTTTGATTCGTAAAGGAGGATAAAGTGGCAATTAATCTTTCCTGCTGGAAAAAGAACATATTCCTCTGCATATTGGCAGGGGTCGTCTGGGGCTGGGTGGCCATGGCCGTAAACAACCTTACGGGGGTATCGCCCTTGGAGATGGGACTCGCCCATAACCTCATTACCTTCTCGATGGCCGGGGCCGTTTTCGGCCTTGTGGCCGGCGGAGTACTTACCATCGTAGAGAAGAGGCTGCCCACGAGGAGCGTCGTTCTCAAGGCCGCGGGAGTGTCGGCCTCCATATGGCTGCTCTTAAGGTCCGCCGGAGTGGTGCTCTCCATGCTCCAGCCCGTAAGGTACCACGTCTCTACCCCCGAGAGCGTCCAGGGGTTTGCCCTCGCCCTCTTTCTCGGCTGCATCCTCGGGGTCCTCTGGAAGAGGGGTCTGTCGGCGGTAACGGAATAAGGCGTCGGGTACATGGGTTCTCTCGGGGTTTCATTGAGCGCCACGAAAAAAAAGAGATTAAGGAGGGGGTTTACCACCGGAACCTGTGCCGCTGCCGGCGCGAAGGCAGCGGCACAGGCGCTTTTTGCCCTAATCGGGGGGGCCGGGGGGGCCGGGGGGGCAGGTGGGGCTGGGGGTGGCGCAGGAGCGGCCTTTAAGACCGGGGTGAAGGATGTCCCGGTAACGCTACCATCCGGGGCGGTCCTGCGTATAAAGGTAAAGGAGGTGAGGGGCTCCGGGAAGAGGGCCTCTGCGACGGTGGTAAAGGACGCTGGAGACGACCCCGACGTGACCCACGGGGCCGAGTTCATAACCGAGGTCGAGCTAAAGGGCCTTAACAAGAAAAGGACCGGCGTCTCCGTAAAGGGAGGCAAGGGAGTAGGCGTGGTTTCAAGACCGGGGCTCAAGGTCCCCGTGGGCTCACCCGCCATAAACCCTGTGCCCCTGGCGATGATAAGGACGGCGGTGAGAGAGGCCGCGCTCGATGCGAAGTTAACACCTTCGGTTGTCGTAAGGGTCAATGTTCCCAGGGGAGAGGAGCTCGCAAGGAAGACGATGAACCCGCGCCTCGGCATTTTGGGCGGCATATCCATACTCGGCACCACGGGCATAGTCGAGCCCCTGTCTCTTAGCGCCTACACTCACTCCATAAGCTGCGGCATAGACGTGGCGCTCGCCGGTGGCCTTAAAGAGGTGGTCCTCTCCACGGGAAGGAGCAGCGAAAGGGCCGTCGAGGCTCATCTTGAACTCCCGCCCCCGGCCTTCATACTCACAGGAGACCACATGGGCTTTGCCCTCGAAGACGCCGGAAAAAGGGAGGGGCTTCGCCGGGTCACAATAGCGGGTCAATTCGGAAAGTTCTCAAAACTCGCCGCCGGCCACTTCGAGACGCACTTTACGAAGTCTTCCGTGGAGCTCGGCTTCATCGCCGAAGTCTGTAGAAAAGAGGGGGTCGGGAAAAAGACCGTAAAGAGGGTCCTTGAGGCCAATACCGCCAGGGAGGTCTTCTTTATCCTCAAGGACGAAAAGAAAGAGAGGGTCTTCAAGGCGCTCTGTCGTATGGTCGGGGCCGGGGCCCGGGGGTTTTTAAAGGGCGATAAGACGGTAAGGTGCGTCCTCGTAGGCTACGATAACGACATGGTCTGCGGCTGTTAGGGAAAAACTTTTCAAGAAAAGTTTTTCCCTAACAGCTGAGGGGAACTTTGTGAAAAAAGTTCCCCTCAGACTCCCCTCAAAAACTTTTGGCTATTCCTGCTATGCGGCTGCCTACCGGAAATAGCCAAAAGTCTTTGAAAGGGGGTCCGGGGGAAAACTTTCT
>DATEAM010000189.1:0-13326 GCA_035288385.1 Thermodesulfobacteriota bacterium | reverse complement strand
CAGGATTTACCTCGCCCCCGACCCCGACAGGGAAGGCGAGGCGATCGCCTGGCACATAGCCGAGGAGGTGGACAAGGAGCTTAAAAAGACGAGCCGGGTGCTCTTTAACGAGATAACCGAGAGAGCCGTAAAAGAGGCGATGGCCCACCCCACCGAGCTCGATACAAACAAGTACGAGGCCCAGCAGGCGCGCCGCATACTCGACCGTCTCGTGGGCTACCAGGTGAGCCCCATACTCTGGGAAAAGGTGAGAAGGGGCTTGAGCGCCGGTCGCGTCCAGTCCGTGGCCGTAAGGCTTATATGCGACAGAGAGCGCGAGGTCCTCGCCTTCGTGCCCCGGGAGTACTGGAGCGTCACCGCCGGACTCGAAAGCCCCGTTGGGGAGGCCTTCGAGGCGAAGCTCGCCAAGAAGGAGAACGAAAAGGTCGAGATACCCGACGCCGACGGGGCCGGCCGAATAGTCAAAGACCTCGAAGGCGCCGATTTTGCCGTCAACGAAGTCGAGACGAAGGAGACGAGAAGAAACCCCGCGGCGCCCTTCACCACGAGCAAGCTCCAGCAGGAGGCCTCACGTAAGCTCGGCTTTACGGCCAAGAAGACCATGGTAGTAGCCCAGCAGCTCTACGAGGGCGTGGACCTCGGGGCCGAGGGCCCCGTGGGGCTCATAACCTACATGAGGACGGACTCGACCCGGCTCTCGGCCGAGGCCGTCTCGGCCGCCCGCACTTACATATTGGAAAAGTACGGCCCGGGCTACCTCCCCCCGAAACCCGCCGTATACGCCGGCAAGAAGGGGAAGAAAAAGACGCAGGACGCCCACGAGGCGATAAGGCCCACCTATCTCGACCACCCGCCAGAAGCGGTGAAAAAGCACCTCACCCGCGACCAGTGGCGCCTCTATCAGCTCATATGGAACAGGTTCATCGCCTGCCAGATGACCCCGGCCCTCATAGACCAGACGAGAGCCGAGATAACCGCGAGGGGATATCTCTTCACCGCAACGGGCTCGACGATGAAGTTCCCCGGCTTCATGGCCGTCTACGTCGAGGGCGAAGACGAGGCGGAGGAGAAGAAAAAAGAGGAGACCCTGCCGGCCCTGAAAAAGGGCGACAGGCTGAAACTCCTCGCACTCACCCCGAGACAGCACTTCACCCAGCCCCCCCCTCGGTTCACCGAGGCCACGCTCGTAAAGGAGCTCGAGGAGAACGGCATAGGAAGGCCCTCGACCTACGCCGCGATTCTCTCCACCATCCAGGACCGGGGCTACGTGGAGAAGGATGACAGGAAGCTAAAGCCCACTGAACTCGGCTTTCTCGTCAACGACCTCCTCATAGAGAGCTTCCCCGAGATACTGAACGTGGAGTTTACGGCCCACATGGAGGATGAGCTCGACCTGATAGAGGAGGGCAAGACCCCCTGGCGCGAGACGATGAAGGAGTTCTACGAGCCCTTCAAGGAGAGGCTCGAAAAGGCCCGTGTCGACATGAAGAGCGTAAAGGCCGAAGAGGTCCCCACGGACATAGTATGCGACAAATGTTCAAGACACATGGTCATAAAATGGGGCAGAAGGGGGAAGTTCCTCGCCTGCTCCGGCTACCCCGAGTGCCGGAACACCAGGGACTTCACCACCGACGATGCCGGCAAGGTAATGGCCGTCGAAAGGCAAGAGGAGACCGGGCAGGAGTGCCCCAAGTGCGGCAGCCCCATGACGGTGAAGAGCGGAAGGTTCGGCAGGTTCCTCGCCTGCACGAACTACCCCGACTGCAAGACCACCAAACCCTTTTCCACCGGAATACCCTGCCCGGAGAAGGATTGTACAGGCGCGCTCATCGAGAGGAGGACAAAACGCGGGAGGGTCTTTTACGGGTGTTCCAATTATCCGAAGTGCACCTACGCCACCTGGAAGCTGCCCGAAAAAGATTGATTTAAAATTTTTTTTCGATATACTGGTATCAGCCGGGGAGGGAGGGGCCGCTCTCCGGGGGCCATTTTCCCGGGGCACTCAAATTCCTTGGCCGCTCCCCGGGGGCCGTTTTCCGGGGCCGCTCTCCGGGGGACACCCTCCTTGGCCGCTCTCAGGGGGCCGTTTTACGGGGTTGATCTCCGGGGCCTTTGTCTAACGAGGGCCATAAGTCTTTGTCCCGTCTGCTTTCATGGGCCATCCACCATACGTTCCCTTTCATCTGCGAGTCGTCTTCAGGAAACTTTCATCGATATGAGGCAAAGCGGCGATAGAGGAAGTCGGGTTTACTGGACTACCGGTGCCAGACGCCTTATGAAGGCACATAGCTCTTCTTTTCGATACTCATCTGCGGTGATATGAATGACGGGGTCTTTATGCCAGCGCTCTACGGACATCCTAAGCGAGCACTTTAACTCTTAAGGGGTGGTTCATGATTACAAAGGATTCGAAAACCATTCTCGTTGCCGACGACAGTATTTTTTTCAGGACGAAGCTGAGCGACATGCTCGTGGAGGCGGGCCACAAGGTGAGGTTCGCAAAGGACGGAAGGGAGGTCATAAACGAGATAAAGATAGACTCGGAAGGGCTTGACCTCCTGATACTCGACCTCCAGATGCCCGATATGGACGGCTTCGAGGTCCTCAAGTGGATAAACGACAACGGCCACAGGGACAGTTTCCCCGTCCTCGTCGTAACGGGCGTCTACGAGCCGACGGAGGTAATGGACAGATTGAAGGAGCTCGGTGCAGCGGGTCTCATGTCCAAGGCCTTCACCCCCGAGCATACCATATTCATGGTCAACAGGACCCTCTTCTCGGAGAAGGCATCCCACGGCGTCCACAGGATAAGGGTCCCCGTCTCCATCCCCATGGACTTCCACGTGGGCGAGAACAGGCACACGGGGTTTCTCCTCAACATAAGCGAAAACGGGGTCTTCCTCCACACCAAGGTCGAGCTCCTTACGGGTTCCGTGGTGCAGCTCAAGTTCTCGCTGCCCGGCTACGAAAAGGTCTTCGAGGTAAAGGGGATCGTGAGGTGGACGACCACGGAGGTGGCGAACAAGACGCTTTTCGGAGGCTCGGGGGTAATGTTCACCTCCGTGGACCCGGCGGACTACGAGCTCATAAAGGAGTTCGTGATAAAGGAAGGCAAGAGGCTGGGGCTCGTCGAGGGATATACGAGCTCCTGAGACGGGGCCGGTATCTTCTCGCTCTTAACTGGGGCGTACTCCGCGCTTTTTTCCGCCAGCCAGGCCCCACCGGCCCCCCCGGCTCCCCCGGCTCCACCGGCCCCCCCGGGCATTATGCACCTCGGCACACAGCCATTATGCACTTAGGCGCCAACCGGCCTTTATGCCCTCCGGCCCTCCGGCCCCCCGCCCCCCCCGGCGCTACAATCTTGCGCCGCAGAACTTGCAGTAGACGGCGTCGCTGTCGTGACCCTCGTTGCCGCAGTTGTGGCAGGCCCTCGGTATCCTCCTACTCACGGCCTGCGATATCTCCACGCTCACTATCCCCGTGGGCACCGCTACGATCCCGTACCCCATTATCATTATGACAGGGGTCTATTATAGTCAAGACCCATATCAATTATCCCGCTATGCGGAAATATGTTTTTGGGAGGGGTGTTGAGAGTCTCCCCGTCAATCTTTAGGGTGCTTGAAGGAAAAGAGGAATACGAGGGTTATGACCCCGGAGGTTATGGCGGAGTCGGCCACGTTGAAGGCCGGCCAGTGGTAGGCTCCCACGTAGAGGTCGAGGAAGTCGACGACGTAGCCGAACCTGACCCTGTCTACGAGGTTCCCCACGGCCCCCCCGGCCACGAGGGAGAGGACTAAGGTGGTTACGGCGTCCCTGGACTGTCTGATGAGGGCGCCTATCACCACGAGGGCCACTATGGTGACGCCCGATAAGAATACGGTCTTCAGAGCCCCGGCGTTCCTCAGGATGCCGAAAGCCGCGCCCGGGTTCTTGAAATAGACTATATTGAAGAAGCCGGGTATCACCTCCACCACCTCGTTAAGGTCGAGGGACCCGGCTATGACGGCCTTGGTCGCCTGGTCGACGATGATTACGGAGAGCGCCGCGGCGAGGAGGATTTTCAGCTTGTTATGCATCTCCAAAGGGCCCTGGTGCGGCAGGGGGCCTTGCAGGCCGCCCCTTCCACCCAAGGGCCTCCACGCACCTCACACATACAGTGGGGTGCTCGTTGTGCGTGCCCACCGTGGTGCTGTAATGCCAGCACCTCTCGCACTTCTGGCCCGGTGCCTTTTCAATTACTACGATTAGTCCGGGTATTTCTTGCGATTCGTATTTAAATTTTCTGACATTATTTTTTCCTTCAAATATTTCCCAGGCTATTTTTATGGGAGGTGGAATGGTAAGTTCAGAGATTATCAAAATCTCCTCAAGGGCCTTTTGTTCTTCTTTTAAAAGCCCCCCATGCTCTCCGGGTGGATACACGCTTACTTTTGCGTCGAGGGAGTGACCGATAATCTTATCCTTGCGCGCCCCCTCGAGGGCCTTCGATATCTCGTACTTTACCGCAAGGAGCCTCGTCCACTTTTCCTCGAGCCCGTCGTCTCTCCACTCGCGTGGGACCTCGGGCATGGAGGAGAGGTGCACGCTCTCTGTTCTACGGCCAGGCATGAAGGACCATGCCTCGTCGGTGGTGAAGACGAGTATGGGGGCCGTAAGCCTTACGAGGGTATCGAGGATATGGTATATCGTCGTCTGCGCCGCTCTCCTCTCTGGAGAGGAGGCCCCCCGGGTGTAGAGCCTGTCTTTCAGGATATCGAGGTAGAAGGCGCTCAAGTCCACGGTGCAGAAGTTGTGCACCGAGTGGTATATGGTGTGGAACTCGAACTTCCCGTAGGCCCCGAGGACACGCTCGGAGAGCCTGGAGAGCCGGTGGAGGGTGAGCCTGTCGAGCTCTTCGAGCTCGGTGTACGCAACCGAGTCCCTTTCCGGGTCGAAATCAAAGAGGTTCCCGAGGATGTAGCGGAAGGTGTTCCTTATGCGCCTGTAAGCCTCGGAGAGCCTCTTGAGGATCTCCTCTGAAATCCTTATGTCCTCTCTGTAGTCCTCGGCGGCGACCCAGAGCCTCAAGACCTCGGCGCCGTATTTCGAGATGACCTCCTGGGGGGCGATGACGTTGCCCGTGGACTTGCTCATCTTCCTGCCCTCTCCGTCTACGACGAAGCCGTGGGTGAGCGCGGCCTCGTAGGGTGGAACCCCCCTTGTGCCTATGGAGGCGAGGAGCGAGGAGTGGAACCATCCCCTGTGCTGGTCGCTCCCCTCGAGGTACAGGTCCGCCGGGAACTTCAAGTTCCCTCTCCTTTCGAGGACCGCGGCGAAGCTCACGCCCGAGTCGAACCAGACGTCGAGTATGTCCTCTTCCTTGGCGAGTTCAATACCGCCGCATCCCGGGCATTTTATCTCCTCTGAGCCGGGGAGGTCTTTTAATTCCCTCTCGAACCATATGTCCGCCCCCTCCTCCTCGAAGGCCCCGGCAAGTGTCGAGATAAAGCCGGTGTCGAGGAAGGATTTAGAGCATGCCCCGCACGAAAGGGCCGGTATGGGCACTCCCCAGGCCCTCTGCCTCGAAAGGCACCAGTCGGGCCTGTTAAGGACCATGTTGTATATGCGGTCTCTCCCCCAGGCGGGTATCCACTCAATCTTCTCTGTAATAGCCTCGAGGGCCTTTTCCCTGAGCTCTCCCGCCTCCATGGAGGCGAACCACTGCTCCGTGGCCCTGAAGATAATCGGGTTCTTGCACCTCCAGCAGTGGGGGTAGGAGTGGCGTATATCCTCTTTTAGAAGGAGGGCGCCCTTTTCCTTGAGGAGCTCCACTATCCCCGCGTTGGCCTTGAAGACGAACTGGCCCTCGAACTCGGGCACATCGTTGGTGAACCTGCCCGAGTCGTCGACGGGGGTGTATATGTCGAGGCCGTATTTGAGGCCCAGCTCGTAGTCGTCCTGGCCGTGGCCCGGGGCTATGTGCACGCAGCCCGTTCCAGCCTCGAGGGTAACGTGCTCCCCTGCGAGCACCACCGAGTCCCTTTTTACGAAGGGGTGGGCGGCCTTGAGCCCCTCAATCTCCCTGCAGTAGAATTTTTTTACGACTTCGAAGCCCTCCCAGCCGATTCTACCGGCCACCTCCTCGAGGAGCCCTTCGGCGAGTATGTAGTTTTCCCCCCCCACCGAGACGAGGGCGTATTCGAGCTCCGGGTGAAGCGCTATCGCCAGGTTCGCTGGAAGGGTCCACGGCGTGGTCGTCCATATTATGATGGAGGTCTTTCCCTTTAAAGTCACGCCGAGCCTCTTTTCGGCCTCCCCGGGGGGGACCTCGAAGGTCACGTACACGGAAGGAGAGGTCTTGTCGGCGTACTCGACCTCGGCCTCGGCAAGGGCCGTGGAGCAAGAGGAGCACCAGTGCACGGGTTTCTTGCCCTTGTAAACGAGGCCCCTGGAGACGAATTTCCCGAGCTCCCTCAGGATCGCGGCCTGGTAGGGGTAGCTCATGGTGAGATAGGGCTCCTCCCAGACCCCGAATACCCCGAGCCTCTTGAACTCCTCTCTCTGGATGGCCACGAACCTTTCGGCGTATCCCCTGCACCTCTTCCTTATCTCGGGTTTCGTGAGGTCGAGCTTCTTCTCCTTGAGCTCCTTTTCCACCTGTAGCTCTATGGGCAGCCCGTGGCAGTCCCACCCCGGGACATAGTCAGTGGAGTAGCCGAGCATGAAGAAGCTCTTTACCACGAGGTCCTTTAATACCTTATTCAGGGCGTGGCCCATGTGGATGCGGCCGTTGGCGTAGGGCGGGCCGTCGTGGAGTATGTACTTCGTCCTTCCTCTGCCCGCCTCCATTATCTTCCCGTAGAGCCCTCTTTCCTCCCATCTCGCGAGGGCCTCTGGCTCGCTCTCGGGAAGCCGGGCCTTCATCTGGAAGTCGGTCCTCGGGAGACTCAGGGTTACCTTGTAGTCCGGCTTGTCGTCGTCCATCTTCTTTCCCTCTTTATTCTTTAAGAACAGGAATTATAGCGGAATCCTATTTAATAACACAAGGCTCCGTTAAATAAAATCTTTTTTTGCCGCTTCCCTCCCTTTGGGGCTGTTTAAACCATGAGCTCTTATAGTATAATCATATTCATGCCAGAGAGCGGAGTTTTCCATATGCATACGGAGTTCGAGCCCAGGGGCGACCAGCCCGGGGCCATAAAGGGGCTCTTGAAGGGTATAAGGGACGCCAGGAAAGACCAGGTCCTCCTCGGGGTCACGGGCTCGGGGAAGACCTTTACCGTCGCCAAGGTGGTGGAGGAGACTCGAAGGCCCGCCCTCGTCATCGCCCCGAACAAGACGCTGGCGGCCCAGCTCTACGCCGAGTTCAAGGACCTCTTCCCCGAGAACGCCGTAGAGTACTTCGTCTCCTATTACGACTACTACCAGCCCGAGGCCTACGTGCCCACTACCGACACCTTCATAGAAAAGGACGCCTCCGTAAACGACGAGATAGACAAGCTCAGGCACTCGGCCACCCATTCGCTCCTTACGAGGAGGGACGTCATCATAGTCGCCTCCGTCTCCTGCATCTACGGCATCGGCTCCCCCGACGATTACGGCACGATACGCCTATACGCCGAGAGGGGGATGTATGCGCAGAGGGACTCGGTACTGAAAAAACTCGTGGACATGCAGTACAAGAGGAACGACTACGACTTCCACCGGGGCACCTTCAGGGTGCGGGGAGACGTGGTGGACGTCTTCCCGGCCTACGAGGCAGAGACGGCCATAAGGTTCGAGTTCTTCGGCGACTCTATCGAGGCCATCTCGGAGATAGACCCCATGAGGGGCAGGCCCTTGAGGCGCATGGAGCGGGCGTTGGTCCACCCGGCGAGCCACTTCGTCACCACGAGGGAGAACCTCACCAGGGCGATACTCTCCATAAGGGAGGAGCTCCGTGGGAGGCTAAAGGAGTTGAAGGGCCAGGGAAAGAACCTCGAGGCCCAGAGGCTCGAACAGAGAACCCTCTTCGACATGGAGCTCATGGAGGAGATGGGCTACTGCCCGGGCATCGAGAACTACTCGCGCCACATCTCGGGGCGCCTGCCCGGAGAGCCCCCCTATACGCTCGTGGACTACTTCCCGGAGGACTACCTCCTCTTCGTGGATGAGAGCCACATCACCATCCCCCAGCTCGGGGGCATGTACCACGGCGACAGGTCCCGTAAGGAGACCCTCGTGGAGTACGGCTTCAGGCTGCCATCGGCCCTCGACAACAGGCCGCTAAAGTTCGACGAGTTCACGAAGAGGGTAAACCAGGCCGTGTACGTATCGGCTACACCCGGCGAATACGAGTTCAAGAGGGCTGGGGGGAGTATCGTGGAGCAGATAATCCGGCCCACGGGCCTCATGGACCCGGAGATGGAGGTCCGCGCCGCAGGCAACCAGGTCGACGACCTCCACAGGGAGATAAAAAAGAGGGTCGAAAGGGGCGAGAGGGTCCTCGTAACGACCCTCACCAAACGGATGGCCGAGGACCTGACCCAGTATTACGCGGAGCTCGGCGTCAGGGTAAAGTACCTCCACTCCGACGTGGAGACCCTCGAGAGGGTGGAGATAATCAGGGACTTGAGGCTCGGGGAGTTCGACGTCCTCATAGGGATAAACCTCCTGAGAGAGGGCCTCGACATACCGGAGGTCTCTCTTGTTGCCATACTCGACGCCGACAAGGAGGGTTTTTTGAGGTCGGAGCGCTCCCTCATTCAGACCTGCGGACGCGCCGCCAGGAACGTGAACGGCCGCGTGATACTCTATGCCGACACCGTCACCCGCTCCATGCAGGCCGCCCTCGACGAGACCCAGAGGCGCAGGGCCATACAGGCCGCCTACAACAGGAAGAACAACATAAGCCCCGAGACCATAAGGAGCAGGATAAAGGACATCCTCGCCTCCATATACGAGGGCGACTACTACACGGTCCCGGCGGCCGAGGAAAAAGCGGCCGAGTACGTCCCGCCCCACGAGGTCCCGGCCCTCGCAAGATCGCTCCGTAAAGAGATGGCCAGGGCCGTTAAGGCCCTCGACTTCGAAAGGGCCGCCGAGCTCCGGGACAGGATCCGGGAGCTTGACGAGAGGGAGCTGAAGCTCGGAGGTAGGGGCAAGGAGCCCGATGTGACCGTTTAGAACTGGCCGCCCCCGAAGCGCACGGGAAGGACCAAAGGACCTCTTTCAGGGGACGCAGAGGACGCCCCCTCCCCGTAGATGTTGCTTTCGTCCGGTCGGTCTGTTAGAATGTAGCGTTTCAAGAAACCTCATGTGAAAAAAGGTAAGATGCGCAGCAATCAGGTCGTATTTCTCGTCATCATCTTTCTGGTAAATTTTCTCTCTCTCGTATACCAGATAATCTGGACGCGCAAGCTCACCGTGATATTCGGCTCCACGGCGCTTTCCATCTCAACCGTTCTCACGGTGTTCTTGTCCGGGATAGCCCTGGGCGGCTATATCGGGGGGCTGTGGATAAGAAAGGCCAGGAGGAAGAGCTACACGGTCGGGCTGCTGCTTATCGCGCTCGGGGTGTACTGCGCCTTCAGCCTGGATCTCCTCGGCCTTGTAAAATACCCCTTTTACTATCTGAGCTCGGAGGTCGAGAACCCCCTTGCCATAAACCTGCTTAAACTCGTATTCTCTTTCCTCATCCTCATATTTCCCACAACGGTCATAGGCTCGATGTTTCCCGTGATGACTTACCTTGCCTCCACGAGGCTGAGCTCCCTCGGCAGCGTTGTGGCCTCCCTGTATTTCCTCGACACCCTTGGGGCCTCGGCGGGCGCCATCCTGAGCGGTTTCGTGCTCGTGCCCCTGGTCGGCCTTTCCGTCAGCACGCAGTCTGCCGCGGCGCTTTATGTGGCTTCCGGTCTTTTGATGCTCTTTTTCGGCGGGGCCGGGGACTCCGTACCCGAACCGGCTCCCGCCGTGGAACCCGGGCCGCAGCAACGCCCGATGACAAGGCCCCTCGTGCTCGCCGCCCTTTTCCTCGGCGGTTTCTCCGCCCTCCTTCTTGAGGTCACATGGTCGCGTTACTTCCATCTCATCTTCGGGACGAGCATCTACGCCTTTTCCCTCGTTGTGGCGGCGTTCCTCCTCGGGCTTTCCTCCGGCAGCATCTTTATTAGAGGCTTCCTCGACAGGCTCAAGAATCCTCTCCTTGTCTTCGCTTACATCGAGGTCCTGATAGCCTGCTTTGCCCTCCTTACCATGGTGGGAAGCGACAGGATGGAGGCCCTTTACTACAGGTTCTATCTGCAAAGCGGCGGTTTTTACAGCTTTCAGGCCGTTATATTCGTCATGGCCTTTGTAGCCATGCTCGTCCCCACGTTCCTGATGGGGGCCAACTTCCCTCTCGCGGTCAGGCTCGTGAGCACCTCCATGGAGAGCCGATCGAGGGACGTGGGGGCGGCGTTTTCGATAAACACCGCCGGAGGCATCTTCGGCGCCTTTGTCGCCGGGTTCGCGGTGATACCGCTATTGGGCCTTGAAAAGACGGCATACCTGGCCTCGGGGATATACCTCGCAATAGGGTTTTTCTTCGTCCTCTATTCCGGGGCGAGGCTCATAAGGCACCTCACGGCCGTCGCGGCGATGGCCGTCTTCTTTTTCTCAGCTTCGGTAAAGGCCGGCGGGCCGGAGTTCGGATACTCGGTCTATTACCACGGGGTGGCCCATGAGACGTTCGCCAATTTTCTCGACGAAAAAAAACATACCAATTCGGTATTTTCAAAGCACGGCCAATACGGGCTCGTCGAGGTGCTGACCGATGACCAGAGAAGCCACTATGTGCTTTTGAACAACGGAAAGGCTGACGCCTCCACAGGAGAAGAAGACATGCCCACGCAGCTTCTTCTCGGGCACCTGGCGCTCTTTTTCCACCAGTCACCGGATAGGGTCCTGAACATCGGGCTCGGCGGAGGCTTTACGCTCGGGGCCATAAAGGCGCACCCGAACGTGAGGGAAATAGACGCGGTGGAGATAGACCCCCTGGTTGTCGAGGCCACCGCGAGGTTCTTCCCCCCCTACAACAACGACGCCCTGAACGACCCCCGCACGACCGTGCATATCCAGGACGGACGGCACTTCCTCGACACAACGGGTGAGAAATACGACGTGATAGTCTCCGAGCCGCCCAATATCTGGGTCTCAGGCGTGTCGCATCTTTTCACCAAGGAGTTTTACAGGGCGGCGGACGAGCATCTGAAGGCCGGCGGGATGCTCGTCCAGTGGATACCAGGCTACGAGATGGGCAGGGAGGACCTGAACCTTGTCCTGAAAACCATCAAGGCGAAATTCCCCTATGTCACGTACTGGCAATTGAGCGGAGACATGGTGATACTCGCCTCCCGCCAGAGGCCCGTCTTCGACCCCTCTTACGTATCCGCGCTGATGGATGTTCCGGAGATTGCGCGCGACGTCTCCAGGATATTGAGCGCCAAGAAGGTGGATACGGTCGAGGATCTCTTTCAGAACCCCGTCATGGAGTACGAGTATCTGGACATTTATTTGAGCGACATCAAGCGGATAAACTCCGATGACCTTCCCTACCTCGAGTTCAACACGGCGCGTAACATTTTTAAGTTCAGCCGCATGATAAGAAAAAAGTGAAATGATCGTCTCTCGAGGGGTTAACAATAAAGGTTTCCCGGTTATACATCAGCGGCTTCCCTTTCTTGAAGATCGTCGAAGCGCCCTGTCCATCTCCAGACACGGATAGATCCAGGGACCGGGTCTGTTCAGAAGGCCTTATTCCAATGGAATAAATTTTCTTAAAATTTTCTTGTTGACATTTGCCTGCAATCAATTTATTATTCAATTAAATAATTGAACGTTAAAACAATAAATGTCGAACCAGTACAGACACTTTAAAGACTCCATCTTCTCTCAGTTCGCCCGTATAGGCAGGGCGACAGGCAGTCCAAAGCGCCTGGAGTTGCTCGATCTGTTGTGCCAGGCCCCACAGGCCGTCGAGGTGCTGGCGGAAAAGGCCAGCTTGAGCGTGGCGAACGCCTCGCGGCACCTGAGTGTTTTGAGCGCGGCCCGTCTGGTGGAGGCCGAGAAACAGGGGCGCTTCGTGGTCTACCGCATAGCCGACGAGGCGGTCTGCGTGTTCCTCGGAGGCCTTCGAAGGCTCGCAGAGGACCGGCTGGCGGAGGTGGAGCAGGTCACGAGGCGCTTTCTCGAAGGACGCGCCGGAATGGAACCCATAGACCGCGGCGCCCTCCTTGAGCGTGTCAGAAAGGGGATCGCCACCGTCCTCGACGTGCGGCCCGGGGACGAGTACCGTGCCGGACACATACCCGGCGCCATATCCGTCCCCTTGAAGGAGCTCGAGGCCCATTTGAAGGAGCTGCCCGCAGACCGAGAGATAGTCGCTTACTGCAGGGGGCCTTATTGCGTGCTCGCCGTGCAGGCCGTGGAGACGCTGATTACGAACGGTTTTAAGGCAGTGCGTCTCGACGACGGGGTCGGGGAGTGGCGTAAAAGGGGCTTTCTCGTCGAGGTGGGCGACGCAACGGAGTGAATCAAGGGAGGGAGGCCCGCAATGGCACATGACGTATTGAAGTTCCTGCATATCCTCTCAGTGGTCTTCATGTCGGCCCCGCTTTATAACCTCATCGTGGTCAACGAGAGGGTCCGTTTCGGGAAAGCCCCTTTCGCAGTGGACAGGTACTTCGAGAACATCATAAGGGGCGCGTCCACGAGGTGCTATGTCTATCAACTGACGGCACTCGTAACGGGCGTGCTTCTCGTTACCATCGGAGGGTTCCCCCTGACATACCTTCTTGAAAACAGGGTTCTTCTCGCGAAGGTCGTGCTCCTCTTCGCGTTGATGGCCCTGCTTTCCGTCGTCCATTTCCGCCTGCAGCCCGCCATAGACAGGATTCTCGGCGGCGTGGAAGGCGATATGCTCCCCCCGGAGGCGGCCGCTCGAGTCCTGCCCCTGAGGACGGGCCGCAAGCGCCTGGCCGCCCTGTGTCTCTTCATAGTAATCGCCATAGTCCTCCTCGGCCTCCAGGTCCACGGCAGTTATGGAGTTCCTCTAAACGCCCTTCTCTTTGCATTGGCCGCCCTCTTCTCGTTCAGGGTCTACCGCACGCCCATACGCTTCGGGTGGATTTAAGGAGAGGGGCGCCAGGTGAAGATCGCCGTCGTCATCTCGACCGCCGAACCTGAAACCGTATTCAACGCCCTGAGGTTCGCCACCTTCGCCGCGAAGGAGGGCGACGACGTCGGCGTCTTCCTTATCGGCAGGGGCGTCGAGCTCGACGGGATGGAGGACGGGCGCTTCGACGTCCGCGCTCAGGCCGAGTC
>DATEAM010000188.1:0-5402 GCA_035288385.1 Thermodesulfobacteriota bacterium | reverse complement strand
CATCGAGGCAGGGGCACAGGACGTGGTAGCCAACAGGGAAGACGGCGTATTCGAGGTCTACACCGAAGCGACGGAGCTCCACAGGGTCAAGTCCTCCATGGACGGGGCTGGTCTCGAATACCAGCACGCCGAGATATCGATGATACCTAAGTCCACGGTGAAGGTCGAGGGCAAGACCGCCAGGAGCGTGCTCTCTCTTCTCGAAGAGCTCGAAGACCTCGACGACGTCCAGGACGTTTACGCCAACTTCGACATGCCCACAGAGGAGATGGCCAAGATAGCGTAGCTTAACCGCGGGGTCGTGGGCGGCCCCATTACAACTTAGCGAGGTCTTATTGAAGGTACTCGGCATAGACCCGGGGAGTCTGATAACGGGATACGGGATAGTGCTTAAGGGCAGCCGGGGTCGTCTGATACATCTGTGCGACGGCGAGGTCCGGGCGGCCCCCTCGCTGCCCCTTCCGGAGCGTCTCCTCTACATTTCGAGGACGATCGAGAGGGTTATAGAGGAGAACAGGCCCGATGTGGTGGCCATAGAGTCTATATTCTTCGCAAAGAACGTCCGAAGCGCCATCATGCTCGGCCAGGCCAGAGGCGTCCTCCTCCTCTCGGCCGCTTCAAAGGGCCTCAGGATCTTCGAATACGACCCGAGGAGCATAAAGCTCGCAGTGACCGGTTACGGCAACGCCACGAAGGACCAGGTCCAGAAGATGGTTAATATGCTCCTCAAGACCACGGGGACAAGGAGACCTGATGCCTCGGACGCCCTGGCGGCGGCAATCTGCCACATAAATCACTCTGCAAAAGGCATGGAAGGAATAGGGGCAGGGTCGCACAAAAGGTCCGCCAGAACCTCTTTAAGGATTTTAGGCAGCTGATCCTTTACCATGATAGCCCACCTCAACGGCAAACTTATCCAGAAGTCAATGGAGTCCGTGGTTATTGATGTCGGGGGCGTCGGCTACGCTCTGAGCGTGCCTCTGTCCACCTTCACCAGGCTCCCCGACACCAATCAGCCCGTGACCCTTAACGTCCACACCCACCTCAAGGACGATTCCATAGAGCTCTACGGGTTCCTGACACAAGAGGAAAAGGAGGTATTCAAGCTCCTTATAAGCGTAACCGGCATAGGTCCGAGGCTCGCCAGGAACATCCTCTCGGGCGTGGAGGTAGACGACCTCGTAGCCGCCCTGGCCGGAGAGGACAGGGCCAGGCTTAACTCCATACCCGGGATAGGGGCCAAGGCCGCCGAAAGACTCATAATCGAGCTTAAGGACAAGGTCCTGAAGCTAAAGTCCCGCGCGGGCAGGACCGTGCCGGCGGTAAAAGACCCGTGCTCGGAGGACGTCGCCTCCGCCCTCGGAAACCTCGGGTACAAATACAACCTTGCCGAGGCCGCCGTTAGAAAGACCCGGGAAAGGCTCGGGGACGGGGCCGGGTTCGAAGAGCTTTTTAAAGAGGCGCTTAAGACACTCGCTAAAAGATAAAGACCTGAGGGGAACTTTTTGAAAATTGAAAAAAATTCCCCTCAGGCTCCCTTCAAAAACTTTTGACTATTTCCCAGTAGGCGGCTGCTTAGCGAAAAAAAGCACAAAAGTTTTTGAAAGGGGCCCGGGGGAAAATTTTTTACAAAAAGTTTTCCCCCGAAAAGACCATGGACGACAGAGAGACACTTCCCGTAAGGATCGAAGAGGACGAGGGCTTTGAGGCCACGTTGAGGCCGAGGGTCTTAAGCGACTTCGTCGGCCAGGAGAGGCTAAAGGAGAACCTCTCCGTCTTCATCCAGGCCGCAAGGGAGAGGGGCGAGGCCCTCGACCACGTCCTCTTCTACGGCCCGCCCGGCCTCGGGAAGACTACTCTCGCCCACATAATCTCCAACGAGCTCGGCAGCCAGATACGCACCACCTCGGGCCCGGCCATCGAGAGGACGGGAGACCTCGCCGCCATACTCACCAACCTCGAATCAAGGGACGTGCTCTTCATAGACGAGATCCACAGGCTCCCCACCGTGGTTGAGGAGATGCTCTACCCGGCCATGGAGGACTACCACATTGACATCATAATAGGGCAGGGCCCGGCTGCCCGGTCCGTGAGGCTCGACGTGCCCGGCTTCACCCTCATAGGGGCGACGACAAGGGCAGGGCTTCTGACCTCTCCGCTCAGGGACAGGTTCGGGGTCATACTGCGCTTCGACTTCTATAACCCCGGCGAGATAGAGACCATCGTCAAGAGGTCCGCTTCCATACTCGCCATAGAGATAACCCGGGGAGGCGCCGAGGAGGTGGCATCGAGGTCGCGGGGCACCCCGAGGGTCGCCAACCGCCTCCTGAGGCGCGTGAGGGACTTTGCCCAGGTCAGGGCCGAGGGTGTCATAACCAAGGAGGTCGCCACAGAGGCTTTGACCATGCTCGAGATAGACTCCCGGGGGTTCGACAAGATGGACAGGAGGATTCTGACCACCATAATAGACAAGTTCGGGGGAGGCCCCGTGGGTATAGACGCCCTGGCTACGGCGCTCCATGAGGAGAGGGACGCCATAGAAGACCTCTACGAACCCTACCTCATCCAGGAGGGCTTCATCAACAGGACCCCGAGGGGGAGGGTGGCCACCGAGTTCGCCTATAACCACGTGGGCAGGCTCTATGTCGCTCAGGACCCAGGTGACAAGCAGAACAAGCTCTTCTGAGGGCCCTGTGCCCGCCTCAAGGGCGCCTCGGCGGCCGCGGATATTGCCAGGGGGTTTTTAATAAGATAGAATGGTTCTATAGACAAAGGTGCATGTCCGCGGGAGCGGACGCTTGTTTCAACCTCACATCCGGAAGGCAGCCCCGGCCCTCCGTGCCCTGTTGTCATGAAAGAGGTATTTAATAGAGATAGGCCCTCGGGCGAGGCTTTGCGACGGGTCCTCGTCCACATCTGCTGCGGGCCGTGCTCCATATACCCCCTTAAGAGGGTCATGGAGGGCCACGCCGAGGTCTGGGGTTTTTTCCATAACCCGAACATCCACCCGAGGTCGGAATTCTTGAAGAGGCTCGAGGCCGTAAAGTTGCTCTCAGGGCTCATGTCCGTAAAGGTCATATACGACGAGAGGTATCGTCCCTCGGCCTTCATAAAGGGGGTAAAGGCCTCCCTGGGCGAGGACGCAGGAAAGCCCCACCCCCCCTTCGGGCCAAGGTGCGACTACTGCTACTCGAGCCGCCTCGAAGAGACGGCGAAGGCCGCCAGGGCCCACGGCTTCGACGCCTTCAGCTCCTCTCTCCTATATAGCAGATACCAGGACCACGCGGCAATTAAGGCCCTCGGAGAGAAGCTCGCCGCGAAGTACGGAGTGCGATTCATTTACGCCGACTTCCGCGAGGGTTGGCACGAGGGGGTAAATGCCTCCCGGGAGATGGGGCTCTACAGGCAGAACTACTGCGGCTGCATATACTCGAGGATTGAGAGGATGGAGGAGAAGGGGCGAAGGATTGAGGAGAAGAAGAGAAAAGCGGGAGTCTTGCATGGTGTTCAGCCATAAACCACCGGTCTTTTATCGAACCTATACGGGCCTGGCGTCGAATGGAAAAACTGACCGTTGAGATCGCCGGGGGCCTTCCCGTTCAGGACTTCCCCGTTGAGATAGTGGAGAGGAAGGGGGTCGGGCATCCGGACTACATCTGCGATGCCGTGGTGGAGAGGATATCGGTAAGCCTGAGCCGCGAATACATAAAGAGGTTCGGCGGCGTCCTCCACCACAATATAGACAAGGGCCTCCTCGTGGCCGGACAGGTGGAGAAACATTTTGGCGGGGGAAGGGTGGTGCGCCCCATGGAGTTCAATATCGGCGACCGCGCCACCTTCGAGGCGGGGGGCGTCAAGGTCCCCGTTGATGAGATAGCCGAAGAGGCTCTCCGTGAATGGTTCAAGGGGAACCTCTCCCATATAGACCCGAAAAAGGACGTCCTGGTAAGGTCCGTTCTGCAGCCCGGCTCCGTGGAGCTCGCGGACATATTCAACAGGAAGGGGAAGATAAGGGGCGCTAACGACACCTCCGCCGCCGTGGGCTACGCCCCCATGACGCCCACCGAGAAGGCCGTTTTCGAGACCGAGCGTTTTATAAACTCCCCGGCCTTCAAGCAGCGCTTCCCGGAGAGCGGCGAGGACGTAAAGGTCATGGGGATAAGGAAGGGCAGAGCCCTCGACATCACCGTGGCCTGCCCGCTCGTAGCAGGCCACGTAAAGAGCGAAAAGGAATATTTTGACAAAAAAGGGCTGATAGAAAAGGCGATTAAGGATTTTCTCTCAGACCTTGCCTTTGAGAACATTACCTTGAACTTCAACACCCTCGACAAGAGGGGCGAGGGCATAAGCGGCGTGTACTTAACGCTACTTGGCACCTCGGCCGAGGACGCGGACTCGGGCCAGGTGGGCAGGGGAAACCGAGTAAACGGCGTGATATCGCTTAACAGGCCCATGGGCACGGAAGCGGCGGCGGGCAAAAACCCCGTAAGCCACGTGGGAAAGATATACTCGGTCCTCGCTCACAAGATGGCCGCGGAGATATACGAGAGGATAGAGGGCATAGAGGAGGTCTATGTATGGCTCTTAAGCCAGATAGGCTCCCCCATAAACAGGCCCAAACACTCCTACGTGAGGGTGGTTCCCGGTAAGGCCGCGGACAAAAAGACGATAGATAAGAAGGTCGCCCCCATACTCGAAGAGTTCCTCTCGGGCATAGAGGTCTTTACGGCCGAGCTTTCAAGGGGCGAGCACCCGGTCTGTTAAGGCCCCCGGGAGGCGGGTGAGGGGGGTTTCTTGCCGATAAAGGTCTTAGACAAAAAAACAAGGAGGTTATTTTGATGTCCGGCAGAGAGTCAATCCGATACAAGAGGCTTAGGAAGATGCTCCTCGACTTGAAGAAGAAGATGTGGGCCGACTTGAGGGACGAGCTCTTCAGGAAGCTCGGCAACGAGTACAACGCCCAGTTCGACAACCCCCACGACATAGAGGAGCTCGGCCTCATAGACGTCATAGAGGACACGGGCCTTGCCGTGGCCGACATAAGGAGAAGGGACCTCGAACAGATGGACGCGGCCCTCACCAAGCTCGATGACGGCACCTACGGCGTGTGCGAGGCCTGCGAGGAGGAGATAGACGAGGAGAGGCTCAAGGTCGTCCCCTACACCTCCCACTGCGTCAGGTGCCAGAAGGACCTGGAAGGCCCGATAAAGACACCGACCACGTGAGGCGACGGGCCCGGCGCGCACCAGGTCATTCGCCGGGCCCCCGGCACAGCCTCCCTTCGGTTTTTTTCATTAGCCAAATAGAGACGACGATGGAAGCCTCAGGTATCAAGAACCCGGCCCCCTTGCCCCCTCGGGCCCACCCGGCCCCCCCGGCCCCCTCCTTCAGGCCTTCCTATA
>DATEAM010000187.1:0-6715 GCA_035288385.1 Thermodesulfobacteriota bacterium | reverse complement strand
ACAGGCGCTCACTATTACTGGTTTTCGCGGCATCTTCTGGGGGGAAAACTTTCTGAAGAAAGTTTTCCCCCCAGACCCCCCCTTCAAAGACTTATGGCTATTATCCTCCTGAGGGAGACCCACTCTTACGCGAATTTCATCTTCCGGGGGTCTCCCTCAGGAGGATAGCTAAAAGTTTTTGAAGGGAGTTTGAGGGAAACTTTTTTCAAAAAGTTTCCCTCAAGTTTCTGTGACCGTCGGGTTTTCCAGGCTTGTGCTCTCATCAATCCCGGGGTGGTCTTTTACAATGACCCTGCGTCCCTCGACCCTGAGCCTGTCCTCGGCAAAGAGCCGGACGGCCTGGGGGTATATCCTGTGCTCCTCCCTGAGTATCCTCTCGGCGAGGGTCTCCGCGGTGTCCGTATCCGTTACTGGCACCACGGCCTGCATGATTATCGGCCCCGTGTCAACGCCCTTGTCCACGAAGTGCACCGTGCACCCTGAGAACCTGACCCCGTACTCCACGGCCTTTCGCTGCACGTCGAGCCCGGGGAAGGAGGGCAGGAGAGAGGGGTGGATGTTGATGACCCTCATGGGAAAGGCGTCGATAAAGGCCGGGGTGAGTAACCTCATGAAGCCCGCGAGGGCTACGAGCCCAACGTCCCTTTCCCTGAGTATCCTTACAAGCTCTGCGTCGAAGGCGTCCTTGGAGGGAAAGTCCTCCTTCTTCACGACCTCCGAGCGTATGCCGTGCCTTTCGGCCCTGGCAAGCGCCAGGGCCTCAGGGTTGTCGCTTATGACGACGGATATGCTGGCCTTGAGGCTCTCTGCCTCCATGGCGTCTATGAGGGCCTGGAGGTTTGAGCCCCTGCCGGAAACGAGCACCCCGAGGTTTATCATCTCCGTGCGCAACTCTTAAGGTTTGCCGAATATGGGGGGACCCTTGAACTCGACGGCAGACTCCCCGGACCTTCTCTTGGCGACCTCTCCTATTATAAAGGCCTCTTCTCCGAGGGCCTTGAATGACTTTACCACGGAGTCGGCATCGCGCCGCTTTACGACGAGGACCATGCCTATGCCGCAGTTGAAGACCTTTAGCATCTCGGACTCCTTTACGGGACCCCCGGTCTGTATGAGGGAGAATATCCTCGGCACCGGCCAGGCCCCCTTGTTAAGGACGGCCTTCTTGCCACGGGGCAGAACCCTCGGTATGTTCTCCCCAAAACTCCCTCCCGTTATGTGCACGATCCCCCGGACGTTGAACTTCTTTACGACCTGTAAAACGGGCCTTACGTATATCCTGGTGGGAGTAAGGAGGACCGCTCCTATGTCCCTTCCCCTGAAGCCGTGGGGCCGCGACTTTACGCTGAAGCCGAGCCTGTCGAAGACGGCCTTTCGCGCCAGAGAAAACCCGTTGCTGTGGAGCCCGCTCGAGGCGAGCCCGATGAGCCTGTCGCCGGCCGATATCTTCTTCCCGTCTATGATCTTTTTTTTGTCGACGACGCCCACGGCGAATCCGGCGAGGTCGTACTCCCCGGGCCTGTATACCCCGGGCATCTCGGCCGTCTCGCCGCCTATGAGGGCGCACCCCGCTTCCTTGCACCCCCTTGCTATGCCCTTGATTATGGAGGCCGTCTTCAGGGCGTCGAGCCTGCCGGTGGCGATGTAGTCGAGGAAGAAGAGCGGCTCGGCGCCGCTCGTCAAGATGTCGTTTACGCTCATGGCCACGAGGTCGACCCCAATGGTGGAGTGGTTGTCAGCCTTGAAGGCTACTATGAGCTTCGTGCCCACGCCGTCGGTGGAGGAGACGAGGACCGGGTTTGCGAGGCCGTTGAACTTTCCGGAGAAAAAGGCCCCGAAGCCGCCGATGTCGCCGAGGACCTCCTTCCTGAATGTGGACCTCACCGGGGGCTTGATAAGGTCGACGAGCCTGTACCCCTCTGTGAGGCTCACTCCGGCCTTCTTATATGTCAATGGTCTGCCTTTCATGGCCCGTATAGATTAATCCAATCGCCTCGCAAAGTCAACTTCCCTGTGGGAACCCTTCTGAAGAAGGGTTCCCCCAGACCCCCTCCCAAGACTTTTGGCTGCCCGGAAGGGGTCCCCCGAAAAACCGGGGGACCCCTTCCGGGCAATAGCTGAAAGTTTTTGAGGGGAGTTTGGGGGGAACTTTTTTCAAAAAGTTCCCCTCAACCATCAAAGAGATTGAATTTCCTCGACGGTTTTATTATATTAATCCATTAAACGAGGTTTTTTCAAAATGGCGAAGAGCAACGGCAAAAAATTAATCCTCGTATCAAACGACGACGGCATCCATTCGCCGGGTTTGAAGAAACTCGTCTCGGCCCTGAGGAGGGTGGGTTCTGTCTACGTCGTGGCCCCGGACAGGGAGAGGAGCGCGGCGAGCCACTCCCTTACCCTCCACCGCCCCCTCAGGGTGACGGAGACCGCCCCCCACACCTTCGCCGTGGACGGCACCCCCACGGACTGCATAAGCCTCGCCGTGAACGGCATACTCCCCGACAGGCCCGACGTGGTCGTCTCCGGCATAAACATGGGCGGGAACCTCGGAGAGGACGTATCGTACTCGGGCACCGTATCCGCCGCCATGGAGGGAACCCTCCTCGACATCCCCTCCGTGGCGATATCCCTCGTTGCGAGGGAAAAATTCGACTTCACAAACGCGGCACGGTTCGCCACGAGGATCGTAAGGCACGTTTTGAGAGGGGGGCTTCCCAAGGACACGCTATTAAACGTCAACGTCCCTTCGCTCAAGCGGATAAAGGGTTACAGGATAACGCGCCAGGGAAAGCGCTACTTCTCCGACGTGGTCGTGGAGAAGGTCGACCCGAGGGGAAAGAAATACTACTGGATAGGCGGCGACATGGAGAGGTGGGAGGGCGGACGGGACACGGACTTTTACGCCATATCCCACGGCTTCATCTCCATCACCCCCATCCACCTCGACATGACCAACTATTCCTCCATGGATGACCTCAGGGGCTGGAAGTTGAGGTGAGCTTTTGTCGGTCCCTTTTGAACCGACGGTCTTTAAACAGGTGCGAAGGAAGGTTCATTGAAGCCCGCGACGATAAGGGTAAAAAAGGACATCTTCAGGCGCGCAAGGCTCGCCATGGTAAGAGAGCAGCTCGTCAAGAGGGGCATTACACAGCGCCCGCTCCTTCATGCCATGGCCATTGTGCCGAGGCATATCTTCATCGAAGAGGCCCTCTACGCCCAGGCCTACGCGGACTGCGCCCTGCCCATAGGGGAAAAGCAGACCATATCCCAGCCCTACACCATAGCCCGTATGATAGAGTCCCTCGTCCTGAAGGGCGCCGAAAGGGTCCTGGAGATAGGCTCCGGCTCCGGCTACCAGAGCGCGGTCCTTTCCATGATGGCCGAGAGGGTCTTTTCCATGGAGAGGATATCCAGGATCGCCGCCAGGGCGCGGAAGATCCTCGACGGGCTTCTCTGCTCCAACGTGGTCGTAAGGGTGGGGGACGGCACGAGGGGCTGGCCCGAGGAGGCGCCCTTCGACGCCATAATAGTCTCGGCCTTCTCGCCGGGCATCCCCCCGGCCTGCATAGACCAGCTCGCCCAGGGAGGCCGCCTCGTCATACCCGTGGGCGGGCCCGATACCCAGAAGCTCGTATTGATAACGAGGAGGAAGTCCGGGATTTCAAAAAAGGTCCTCGGGGACTGCAGGTTCGTAAGACTCGTGGGAAAAGACGGCTGGCGGGAGGGGGATAAGGTTTGTTAGGCCTGAGGCGCCTCTACGACTGGGTCCTATCCTGGGCGCACAAGCCCCACGGCGCGGTCGCCCTCTTTGCGCTCGCCTTCGCAGAGAGCTCTTTCTTCCCCATACCCCCGGACGTCCTTTTAATCGCGCTCTGTCTCTCCAGAGCGGCGAGGTCGTTTTACTTCGCCGCCGTAAGCTCCGTTGGCTCGGTCCTCGGCGGGATGCTCGGCTACGCCATAGGACTCTACCTCATGGAGTTCGTGGGCTACAGAATCATCGGCTTATACGGCCTCACTGAAAAATACGAATACATCCAGCACCTCTACCGCACCTACGACGCCTGGGCCGTGGGCATAGCGGGCTTCACTCCCATACCATACAAGGCCTTTACCATCACGGCCGGGGCCTTCGAGATAAATTTTCTCGTCTTCGTTCTCGCCTCCGTGGTAAGCAGGTCGGCGCGGTTCTTCATCGTGGCCGCCCTCATATACAAATACGGCGAGCCCATAAGGGGTTTCATAGACAGGTACTTCAACGTCCTGACCCTCGCCTTCGTGGCGCTCATGATAGCGGGCTTCGTGGCCCTGAAGTTCTTTATCCATTAAGGCCAGGACCCCCCCAGGGGGTTTCGTGCCGGTCCGTGAAAGGGGCTGTTTTTGAAAAAAATAAAACCCTTCATAGGCGTTATAGGCAGCGGCGAAGAGGACCCGGAGACCAACCGCCTCGCCGAGGAGGTGGGCTCTCTCATAGCCTCCGAAGGCCACCCCCTCGTAAACGGGGGGCTCGCAGGGGTCATGGCGGCGAGCGCCCGCGGGTGTGCCGCCGCCGGAGGCTTAACCGTTGGCATCCTCCCCGGGCTCGACCCCGCCGAGGCCAACCCCCATATAGAAGTCCCCATACCCACGGGCCTCGGAGAGATGCGAAACCTCCTTATAATAAGGACCGCGCCCGTCTTCATAGCCGTCGGCGGGGGATACGGCACCCTCTCGGAGATTGCCCTCGCCCTGAAGCTAAAGAAGACCGTCGTGGGCCTGAATACATGGGAGGTCTCGAAAGACGTCATAAAGGCTGCCGGACCCGCTGACGCCGTAAAAAAAGCAATATCCGCCCTCGTCCGTTAAATTTCTGTTGAAAAAAATTATAAATAGCTGTAAAATGAAGCCCGCAAAAGTCAGGTAGAAACTGAAAGCGCTTTTTCACCGGATTGCGAATAAGCCCGGCGGCGAATCGAAACCCCCGCTCGAATCAACGTTAACCGCGGATAGAGACCGATGCGATTAAAAGGGATACCGGTCATCCTCTTCCTCGTCCTCCTGTTCCCCGGATGCGCCTCCGCTAGAGGGGTCTTCCACACCGTGGGAAACGGCGAGACCCTATGGAGGATATGCCACACTTACGAAGTGCCGATGGATGAGGTCGTCAGGGTAAACGACATAAAGGACCCCACGAGCATAAAGACCGGCTCGAGGCTCTTCATCCCCGGGGCCAAAAATGTCCTTACCGTAACACCGCACCATACCCTGGCCTCCCTTGAAGGGGAGGCGGGCAATGTCTCTTACGTCACGAAAAGCCTCGCCTGGCCCGTAAGGGGGCAGGTCACCTCGGCCTTCGGCATAAGGGACGGCGTGCGCCATAACGGCATCGACATAAGCGTGCCCGAGGGCACCCCCATAAAGGCGGCGGAATCGGGTCGCGTGGTTTACGTCGAGGACTCGATGCGCGGCTACGGGAACATAATAATAGTAAAACACGACGACGACTTCTACACCCTCTACGCCCACAACAGACAGAACTTCGTCCGCCTCGGAGACGACATCGCCAGGGGCGAGGTCATCGGCACCGTCGGCTCGAGCGGAAACGCCACCGGAGTTGTCCTCCACTTCGAAGTACGTCGCGGAAAAAACACCCTCGATCCCCTGTTCTTCTTGCCATAGCCGAAGATTTATCGTAAAAGAAGGCCCGGACGCTTCAGCTTCGTTTCTGCTCCACTCTAAAAGAAAGGGAGCAATATGGGTAAGCTGACCAAAAATTTTCCGAGGAACACCCGCCCCGCCGGCCCCCCCGGCCCTCCCCGCCCCCCCGGCACCGACCGCAAGAACGGCTCGAACCCGGAACATGCCACGCCAGCGAGCGACACGGTAAGGGTCTATTTCAACAGCATAAAAAAGATCCCGCTCCTCACCACCAGGGAAGAGAAGACGCTGGCCAGAAAGATCTCCAGGGGCGACGCCGAGGCGAGGAAGAAGATGATAGAGTCCAACTTGAGGCTCGTCGTAAACATCGCGAAGCGCTATATCAACAGGGGCTTTCCGCTGCAGGACCTCATAGAGGAGGGCAACATCGGGCTGATAAAGTCCGTGGAGCGCTTCAAGGCCAACAAGGGCTGCAAGTTCTCCACCTACGCCACCTACTGGATAAAGCAGTCCATAGAGCGCGCCATCGCCAACCAGTCCAACATCGTGAGGCTGCCCATACACATAACCGCCGACCTCGCCAAGCTCTCGCGCGCCAACAGGGAGCTCATGGCCCAGTTGAGCCGGGAGCCGGAGATGACCGAGCTCATCGACAGGACGGGCTTTTCGGGCCGGTATCTCAAGAAGCTCGACATCATAAAGAGGAAGAGCTTTTCCCTCGATAGTGTTTCGCCCGAGGGGGGCGAGCAATCCCTTATCGAAAAGATTGAGGATGAGACCTTCCCCAACCCCCTCGCCCTCCTCGAAGACTCGCGCAGGAACGAGATGGTGGACGCATGGCTCGGTATGCTCGAAGACAACGAGAGGAAGATAATAAAACTGAGGTTCGGCCTCGACAAAAACGGCCCCCAGACCCTCGAGTCCATTGGCAGGACCTTCGGTGTCACGCGCGAGAGGGTGAGGCAAATTGAGGTAAAGGCCCTCGACAAGCTGAAGAGGATAATAAGGGACAGGGGCGACATCGCCTCCTTCGACGCCGTCTGAGGGGACCGGGAGGCCGGGGGGGCTGGCGGAGGGTGGG
>DATEAM010000186.1:0-11452 GCA_035288385.1 Thermodesulfobacteriota bacterium | reverse complement strand
AACGGCGTTCCAAATGTTCAAGTCCTAACGGATCCCCCGCCATAGAACCTCTCAGGCCCGTCCGACCTTCTCAACCTTATCAAGATACAGGCCATACGGTCCAACCCCGCCTTCTCCAGCAGATACTGCCGTGGTGTTTTCGCCTCATGGGCTTGACAGATACGGAGTCTGGTTTAGACTGTATTCATGGGTCATCGTTCGGGCCGACATACCGGTCAGGCCCGGCAATAATGCCGGGTAGGCGACAGATGATGAGCCGCCGCGCCCGGGGTTCGCGCACACGGCTCGTTTCCATGGGACGAATATCCGCGGCATGAGTCGATGGCAGACAAGGCTCGGAAAACAGCCCCGATTGCAACCGATAGAAAGGAGATTCCCTGCAATGGCAAGATTTCTCATCGAGGTTCCACATGATGCCGAAGAGATGGCATGTGCGCGCGCCGTCCAGTTCTTTCTCAGGACCGGCTCCCATTTCATGACACGTGCGGACTGGGGATGCTCGGACGGGGTGCACAAGGCGTTTATAGTCGTGGATGTAGACAGCAAGGATGAGGCCTTGCAGCTTGTGCCCGCCATTTTCCGCTCTCAGGCGAATATCGTGGGGCTGAACAAATTCACGGTGGAGGAGATAGACGAGGTTCTTCACCGTCACCCAGGCAGGGAGTGATAAATCCCATCGGTCGCCATAATGCGATATATTATAGACGGCAATCAACGTGCGGAGGTCTCCGTGTCTACGTTCAGGAACGCTTTGCACCTTTGCATAACAGCCGCGCTCCTTATCTCGGTCCTTTCGGCAAATACCGCGTGGGGCGAGGAGGACAGGTGGGTCCCCGAGTGCGTCAAGAGCTTTGAGAAAAAGGTCGAAGGGCTCAAATACCTCCCCTCGGGGCTCGTGGACCCGACCCCCGAGGTCATCCCCCTCGATTACCTGCCCAGGGACAGGTGCGGCTTTGTTGACTGGGCCGCGGCCATAAAGCAGGGTGTCATAGCCCCGAAGGACTCCATCGGGGGCGAGAGGGCGGCCGCAGTCGAGGAGTTGCCCGGCGGAATACTCATCCAGGCGAAGATGCCCTTCATGCCCGACGTAATATTCCCCCACGAGCCCCATAGCAGGTGGCTGGACTGCGGCAACTGCCACACCGGCATATTCGAGAAAAAGGCCGGCGCGACCCCCGTAAGCATGGTGGAGAACTGGGAGGGCGAGTACTGCGGCAGGTGCCACGGCAGGGTCTCCTTCCCGCTCGCCAACTGCTACAGGTGCCACAGCAAATCCATCAAACCCGCTCTAAAAAAATAAAACCCCGGCATAACCCGAAGGGCTTGATCCCACGCCGACCTTTTCCCCCGCCCGGCACATAAAAGGGCATAAAAACAAAGGAAAAATTTGCCTTGGCCCGGATTTTGTGGTTAATTTAAAGACATGTACGAGCTCGTTATAGAGGCCTGGTTCTCTTCGGCCCATAACCTTCGCGAATACGAGGGGGCCTGCGAACGGCTCCACGGCCACAACTGGAAGGTCGAGGTCCACGTGCGCTCCGAAACCCTCGACAAACTCGGCATGGTCATGGACTTCAAGACCCTCAAGACCCGGACAAACGAGGTCCTCGACGCCCTCGACCACAGGTACCTTAACGATATCCCCCCCTTCGACAAGGATAACACCACGGCCGAGAACATCGCACGCTACATCTACGCCGAGCTCTCAGGCAGAATCAACGACGACATGGTCAGGGTGTCGAAGATAAGGGTCTGGGAGTCCGAAAAGGCCGCCGCTACTTACTATGAGTAATTACCGGGGGGGACTTTCTGAAGAAAGTTTCCCCCGGACCCCCTTCAAAGACTTTTGGCTATCCCCTGGAGGGAGACCCCCCCGAGAGATGAAATTCGCGTAAGAGGGGGTCTCCCTCCAGGGGATAAACAGCTAAAAGTTTTTGGAAGGAGTTTGAGGAAACCTTTTTTCAAAAAGGTTTCCTCAATAAATTATCATGGCTACTAAAAAGACATTAAGGGACATACAGGCCGAGCCCGATTACAGGGAGATCCACATCGACAAGGTGGGGGTGAAGGACATCCGCTACCCCATAGTGGTGCTCGACAAGAAGAACAAGTTCCAGCACACCATCGCCTCGATAAACCTCTATGTGGACCTGCCCCACCACTTCAAGGGCACGCACATGAGCCGCTTCGTCGAGATACTTAACGAGCACCGCGGCGAGATATCGGTGAAGAACTTCTCAGAGATACTCGCCAAGATGAAGAAGAGGTTCAACGCCACCACCGCGCACCTCGAGGTTGAGTTCCCCTACTTCATAGAAAAGGCCGCACCCGTCTCCAAGTCGAAGGGCCTGATGGAGTACGGGTGCAGGTACTCGGGCAAACTGGGGGAGAAGAAGGACCTCGTCATCGAGGTCCGGGTCCCCGTATCCACGCTGTGCCCCTGCTCGAAGGAGATAAGCGAGCGCGGGGCCCATAACCAGAGGGGGATGGTGAAGGTGGCCGTGAGGTTCAATGGCTTCGTCTGGATAGAGGACATAATAAAGAAGATAGAGGAGAGCGCTTCGAGCCCCGTCTTCTCGCTCCTTAAAAGGGTGGACGAGAAGTACGTGACGGAAAAGGCCTACGACAACCCCATGTTCGTAGAAGACGTGGTCAGAGAGGTGGCCCTTAAGCTAAAGGAGCTTAAAAAGATATACTGGTGCAGGATAGAGGCGGAGAACTGGGAGTCCATACACAACCACAGCGCCTACGCGTACCTCGAGAGGAGCCTGTAGCCGAGGGGAACTTTTTTTGAGAGAACCTTTTTGAAAAAAGGTTCTCTCAAACTCTTTCCAAAAACTTTTAGCTGTTTATCCCATGGCGGGAGACCCCTCTGCGGAGATATTCTTTCACGGGGCCTCCCGCCATGGGATAGGCAAAAGTCTTTGGAAGGGGGGTTTGGGGGGGAACCTTTCTTCAGAAAGGTTCCCCCCCAAAAAGCTACCCCTTCATCATCACGTCAGCGACCTTTTCCTTCAACTCGTCCACCCAGAAGGGGTTGCCCTTCTGTATGAACCCTTTTACGTGGAGGTCGAACCATTTGGGTTCCATGGATATGTCGTCTATCATTTCCTTTCCCGTGGTCACGATGGCCGGGATGTTGTAGCCGAACTGCGCGACCTTTTTAAGGAGGTCCTCGCCGTCCATCATGCTCCTCGGGTTTGCCGGGTCCTTCAGGTAGAGGTCTACAACGAGGAGGTGGACCTTTTCCCTGTCGAGGATATGGAGGGCCTCCTCGCCGCTGGCGGTGGCTATGAGCCTCAGGTCCATGCCCTTGAAGGAGTTTTCCACCATCTTCCTCGAAAGCCTGTCGTCCTCGACGAGGAGAACCGTTTCGACCTCGTGGATGCGGGACTCTTCAGCAGAGGTAACCCCGTGGGCCGTCCCGGGCGCCGGAGTCCCGGCGTAGACCCTGGGGGTGGGCACCTGCGTCACTTCGAACCCTCCGGCCGCCTTCTTGATGAGATAGGGGGAGCCGCACCTTATGCAGTTTATGGTCGAGCCCCTCTCCCACTCCCCCATCTTCCCGACGGGGATCCAGAGCCTGAAGTGCGCGCTGCAGCTCGAGCACTTTATCTCAAGGGGTTCTTTTTTTTCCGTCATCTTCTTTTCCTTTAAAATCCCCTTCAAAAGGCCCTTGGAGAAAAATTTCGCCGGAGTGTCTGTAGTCCGTGGAGAAAACCCGGGAAAGAAATCAATGTAGAGTTTAACTTAAGAAAATAAAGGTTGTCAACCGCTCTCTGCCGGTGGCCTGGGTGGGCCTGGTGGGCCTGGGGGGCCTGTGGGTGGCCGGGGGGCGGCCCGGCGCGGCCCGGAGAGGCCTCAGGGGGAATCTATCGTGGTCTTTACGCCGGCTACCCGGCCTATGCCCATGAGGTCGACGGTAAGGTAGACCACACTCTCCTCTATCCTCTCCGTGTACGTGAGATAGGCGCTCCAGCACTGGTGCGAGTACACGATCCCGTAGATGGTCTCGATGTCGCTCTCCTCGTCGAAGGAGAACCTCTTTCGGTACGTAAGGTCCACGTTGGCGTTCACGTGGAGCCGCGCCGAGCCCTCGAAGTAGTTTGTCGAGTCTCTTACGAACCTGTGGGCGAGGTACAGGCTGTCCCCCCTCGAGTCGGTCAGCTCCAGGTCCGCGTCATAGCTCGTGAACCAGTCCTCGTAGACGTCATACTTCCCCTTTCCGCTCATCCTCGACCAGGCGGCGGGCCTTATTACGAGCTCTCCGCTGAGCTCGGAGAGGGGCTTTCTCCTGTCCGTCTCCGAGACGAGCTTTCTGGTGGCCTCGTTTATGTCGAAGCTCTGGCTTATCTCCATGTAGACGTGATCGAGGTATTCATTGCGCTCCCCCTTGAGGTACTTTCCGGTGAGGATGGAGTTCAGGGAGTAGGTGAACTTGTTAGCGGCCTCTATCCTGTCCACACCGTCGAAGTTCGGGAGGCCTGTCTGCACTGACTCCGGTATGTATGTGTACGAGAGCTTGGGTCGGAGGGTGTGCTTTACCGCCTCGACGTCCTTCGACTCCGGGAAGTAGACGCGCACGAAGGTGGTTATGAGGTCGACCGTGGCGTCGTAGAGGTACCTGTCGGAGAAGCGGTTTTCCGAGCCGTCTTTCGCGAGCCAGAACGTGGCCCTCGGCCCGAAGGACGGCGTGAAGTCGAAATACCCCCGCGGGCTTAAGGGCAGAGAGAGCCTGGGGAGCATGTCGAGCCTCTGGCCCTCGTCGCCCTCTTCCCTCACGAAGTTTATGTAAGACGACGAGCTCGATATGTAGAAGGGGGTTTTCCCGACTTTCTGGTTCGAAGAGGTGAAGGTGACCTCCGGGAGCTTCATGAGCTCGCTTGAGTCGTCCTCCTTAAGGAGGTTGTCGAACACACGGAACTGAGTCACCAGGTTGTACTGCGACCATCTCTTGCTTATCGAGAGGTTGGTCTCCAGGCTCTCGAGGCTACGGTTCCCGTCGGCCCCGAAGTCTATGAAGTATTCGTCGTCGCTTACGATGTTTATGTCGGCCTTGAGGGTTACGCCGTAGGCGAGGACCTCGGTGTGGTCGTATTTGAGCTCCCACCTGTCGTTGGTGGCGCTAAGCGGCCTTGAGAGGTTGCCCACGTCCTCCCTGAACTCCCTCACCCTGTCGATGTCCTTCTCCCTGTAGTGGTAGAAGAAGAACTCGCCCGAGCTCTTCCGGGTCCTTATGTACCGGAACTCCACACCCTTTCCCAGTCCCCTCTCGGTCTCGAGGTCGAGGTAGAAGGTGGCGTCAGTGTTCTTCGATATGGCCCAGAAGAAGGGGACGTCGAGGATAAACCCCCGGAGCTTCGAGTACCCGGGCTTCGGAGTGAGGAAACCGGTCTGTCGTCCCCTCTTTACCGGCACGACGACATAGGGCGAGTAAAGGAGCGGGACGCCCTTCAGCCGGAAGGTCGCGTTGGTCCCGGTCAAGTATTCACCGAGGGTAATATTCGCCCTTGAGGACGAGAAGTCCCAGGCGGGCCTCTTGCCCTCGGGGCAGTCGCAGGTAGTGTAGGTGGCGCGGTCCGCCTCGTAGGTCTCTTTTCCCGTCTTTCTTATCTCGTCGCCAGTTATGTGGACGTTGTCGGCCTTGAAGAAGATCCTGCCTTTCGCGAGGACCGCCGTCTTCTTGTTTATATCTAACCTGAGGTCTTCGCCCTCGACGACGTTCCCTCCCTCGTCCACTGCGACCACGCCCCCTGAGGCGGTGGCTACCCCAGAGGCCATGTCGAGCATGGCGGACTCGGTGGTCAACGTGACCCCTTCCTGGACTATGACCACGTTGCCCCTGGCCACATAGGTGTCTGTACCCTTGTCGTAGCTCAGGTAGTCGGCCGTGATCTCAACGGGCGCGCCCTCTTTGAAAAACCCCCCGTTGGGCTCCTCGGCCCACGTCTCTACCGCCGGCATGGCGAGGACGAGGAATACGAGGAATATGTAAAGCCTTGAAAGGGTCTTTGTCACGTGCACTCCCTTTTCCAGGGTTCATGGGGATCGACGAGATTGAAAATTAGCATACAAGGCCTTTTTTTACAAGATTTGGTAAGGGTTTTTGCCCGGGTGGGGGGCCTGGGGGGGCCGGGGGGTTCTTCGATGGCTGTCTGTCTGGTGTTATCCTGCTTTTCTATTCGAAATTCTTGAAGCGCTAAAGGGCCGTTGCGCCGAATACCCTTCAGGCTCAAACGCCGCAACCGGTAAAAAAGCCCCGCGCCTCGCCCACGGTGAATATCGAGCCGGTGACGCATATGGCGTCCCCGTCCGAGGCCTCCTTCAGGGCGCGGGAGCAAGCCTCCTTGACCGTACGCGTAAGTATTACGGGTTTTTTGTAATCAACGAGCTTTTTTTCGAGGAGCTCCACCGCCGCCGCCCTGTCCATCGCCGGTTTCGTGAGTATGACGACGGAGGCGAGGGGGACGAGGTGCGAAAAAATCCCGTCTATATCCTTATCTATCATGACCCCTGTTACGAGGACGAGCCTCCTTGAGGCGAGAAACTCCCTTAACGCCGCGGCAAGGACCGAGGCGCCATCGGGGTTGTGGGCGCAGTCGAGGATAACGAGGGGTCTTTCCCTCATGACCTCGAACCTGCCGGGCCAGAAGACCCCGGCTAACCCCTCCCTTATGGCCTCTTCCCCGATAGCGTATCCGAGCCCCTGAAGGACCTCCACCGCGGCGAGGGCGCAGGAGGCGTTCTTGAACTGGTGAGAGCCCCTCAATTTTAGCGAAAGGCCGGTAAGCCTGAGGCTCATCCCCGAATAATCGAACCCCCTTTCCCCTGGTCTCGCGTTACCTCTGAAATCGGCGCCGTATCGGAACAGCCGTGAGCCCCTTTTTTTCGCCTCCTCCTCTATCACAGGCAAGGCTAAAGGGGCCTCGACGCCCGTTACCACGGGGACCCTTTCCTTTATTATGCCCGCCTTCTCTCCGGCGATAGCGGCGAGGTCCTCCCCCAGGTGCAGGGTATGGTCGAAACCGACGTTGGTTATTATGGATACGAGCGGGGTTACTATGTTCGTGGCATCCAGCCTCCCGCCCATGCCGGTTTCGAGGACGGCGATGTCGACCTTCTTTTCCTTGAAGTATTGAAAGGCCATCGCCGTAGTGAACTCGAAGAAGGTGGGCCCTTCTTCCTCTGCGAAGGCGGCCTCCGAGCCCCTTTTTACCGCCTCGGCAACTCTGACCACGTCAGAATCCGCTATTGCCTCGCCCGATATCCTTATCCTCTCGTTGAACCTCTCGAGGTGGGGCGAGGTGTATAGCCCGGCACTGAAGCCCGCCTCGGTGAGGATGGCCTCGAGGGTGGCCGAGGTGGAGCCCTTGCCGTTGGTCCCGGCCACGTGTATGGAGGGGTATTCCTTTTGCGGGTCTTTGAGCGAGGAGAGGAGCCTTTCTGTGGCTGAAAGCCCGGGCCTTATCCCGAGGCTGAGTAGCCCGTAAAGGTAATCGAGGGTTTCCCTGTAGGAAGACATATCTTTAAGGGCGGGGACCTTCTGCCTGAAAGGTCTCAGGCCGGGCCCTGAAAGGCAAATAACGTCCGGAAAAGCGGGCCCGTCAGGAGAGCATCTCCAGGAGCCTCGAGAGGGTTTCCTTGAGCATCTTTCTGTCGACTATCATGTCGATCATCCCGTGCTCCAGGAGGTACTCGGACCTCTGGAAACCCTCGGGAAGGGTCTGGCGGATGGTCTCGGCTATGACCCTCGGGCCCGCGAAGCCTATCAACGCCTTAGGCTCGGCTATTATGACGTCGCCGAGCATGGCGAAGCTCGCCGTAACGCCCCCGGTCGTCGGGTCAGTGAGGACGGAGATAAAGGGCAGCCCCGCCTCCTTAAGCCTGGCGACGGCCGCCGCGGTCTTTGCCATCTGCATCAGCGAGAGTGTCCCCTCCTGCATCCGCGCCCCCCCGGAAGAGGAGAATATCACCACCGCGGTGCGCGCCTCAAGGGCTCTTTCCATGGTCCTGGTGATCTTTTCGCCCACCACGGAGCCCATGGAGCCGCCCATGAAGGAGAAGTCGAAGGCCGCCACCATGACCCTCCTGCCGTTTATGGCCCCCTCGCCGGATACGAGGGCGTCGTTCAGGTGGGACTTTTTCTGCGTGGACTTGAGCCTGTCCCTGTACTTCTTGAGGTCCTTGAAGTCGATGGCGTCCACCGGCTCCACGTCGAAGTCGCATTCAACGAAGGTCCCTTCGTCGACGACCATGGCTATCCTCTCGTAGGCGGAGAGGCGGAAGTGGTAGTTGCACTTGGGGCAGACGTTGAGGCTTCTCTCCACCTCTTTCTTGTATATTATCTCGGCGCAGCCGTCGCACTTGACCCACAGGCCCATGGGCACCTTTACGCTCTTGCCCTCGCTCGAGAAAAAACTCTTTTTGAACCAGGTCATTGGGCCTCTATCGTTTTCGGGTCCGGGGGTCTCTGGCCGGGGGGGCCGGGGGGGGCGGGGGGGGCCGGGGGGCCGGGGGCCGGGGTCCTTTTTGTGCACGTCGTCGCGTTGGCCTGTTCCTGTCTGTTTGCGCATATTATGACGCCTCTTTCGTAAGCCTTTAAAAAGGCATTTACCACATTACCGTCGAATTGTATACCTGAAAATTTCCTGAGTTCCCCGAGGGCCTCCTCGGGCGCAGAGGCCTTTTTGTACGGCCGCGCAGTGGTCATCGCGTCGTAGGCGTCGGCTACCGATATTATTTTAGCCACAAGCGGTATCCCCTTGTCCCCGACCCCCCCGGGGTAGCCGAGCCCGTCCACCCTCTCGTGGTGGTGCAGGAGCCCGGGGATGACGTCCTTTAGCTGGGGGATGTGCTTCAATATCTCCACGCCCACCTCCGGGTGGCGCTTCATCGCCGCGGCCTCGGCCTCGTCGAGGGCGGCCTCTTTCTTCAGTATCCTGTCCTCTATCCCTATCTTGCCTATATCGTGCAGTACGGCGGTGAGCTTCAAGATCTCTATCTCCCTTGAGGTGAGCTTAAGCTCCTGGCCGATGGCGAGGCAGTAATCGAGGACCCGCTTGGTGTGTCCGCCGGTTCCCGGGTCCCTCTGCTCCATGGCCTCGGCGAGCGCGGCGCTCGTGGCGTAGAAGGCGCTCTGGAGCTGTTCGTAGAGCCTCGCGTTATCCAGGGCTATGGCCACGTGGTTGGAAAAGAGGGCGAAGACCCTGAGGTCTTCGGCGGTAAACACCCCTCCTCCGAGCTTGTTTATGGCCTGGAGCACCCCGATGGTCCTGCCCCTTATCATCACGGGCACGCAGGCCATGTTGCGCGTGGTGAATTCGCTGTGCCTGTCGAACCTCCCCTGGAACCTCTCGTCCTTCGTAACGTCGGGCACAAGGGCCGCTCTTCCGTGGCCGGCGACCCACCCGGCTATGCCTTCGCCTGCCTTGAGCCTTACCTCCTTCAACCTCCCGCCCTTCTCCCCGAGGGCCACCTCGAACCAAAGCTCCCCGGTATCTTCGTCCACGAGGAGTAGCGAGCCCGTCTCGGCGCCCATGAGCCTCGTTATCGCCTCCATGGCCCTCCTTCGCACCACCCTGGCGTCGAGGGTGGAGGTCAGAAGGCTTCCCAACTCCTGGAGCACGGCGAACTGCCCTATTCGGTCATTGAGCTTTTCTGTCATACTCTTGAGGAAACCTTTTTATAAAAAGGTTTCCTCAAACTCCTTCCAAAAATTTTTAGCTATTTATCCCTTGGGGGTAGACCCTTCTTACGCTAATTTCATCTCCCTGGGGTCTACCCCCAAGGGATAGTCAAAAGTCTTTGAAGGGGGTCCGGGGGAAACTTTCTACAGAAAGTTTCCCCCGGAGATGCCCTTCTTCAGCCTCGATACGAAGCGCCCCACCTCGGAGGCCGTCTTTTTTCCGCCCCTCGTCTTCGAGACGATGTTTATTATGGCGCTGCCCACTATGACGCCGTCGGCCCACTGGCAGACCTCCCGGGCCTGGGCCGGGGTGGATATGCCGAAACCAACTCCAAGGGGCAGCCCCGTATGCTTCCTGGCTTCCTTTATATAGTCGCGAATATTTTTCGACACTTCCTTCCTCGCCCCTGTAACGCCCGTGACGCTGACGAAGTATATGAACCCCGAGCCCTTCGAGGCCACGAGCCTCATCCTGGAGCGGTCGCTCGTTGGGGTAAGGAGGAATATGAGGTCTATTCCCACGCCGTCGAGCTCCTTTTTCAGCTCGTCGGACTCCTCAGGAGGCAGGTCCACCACGAGCACCCCGTCAACCCCCGCTTCCTTTGCGCCCCTCGCGAACCTCTTCAGCCCGAAGGTGAATATGGGGTTATAGTAGCCGAAGAGGACTATGGGCACCGAGCTCTCCTTTCGGACCTCCTTTACGAGCGCTATGACCTTCTGGATGGTGGTCCCAGCCGCGATGGCCCTCTCCGAGGAGGCCTGAATGGTCGGGCCGTCGGCCATGGGGTCCGAGAAGGGGATGCCGAGCTCTATTATGTCGGCCCCCGAGTCCTCGAGCGTAAGGACGAGGTCCTTAGTGGTCTTGATATCAGGGTCCCCGGCGGTTATGAAGGTTATGAGGGCCTTCTCCTTTTTTTCTTTAAGGGCCTCGAAGGCGGCCGATATCCTCGAAGTGTTTTTCCTCTTCATTTTTTCTCTATGGACTCCTTAAGGTTTATAGCCGAAGGCCTTTGAGACGGTCTCGAGGTCCTTATCGCCCCTGCCCGAGAGGTTAACCACTACCGAAGAGCCGCTCCTCATCTTCCCGGCGGCCTTCAACGCGTAGGCCACGGCGTGGGAGGACTCGAGGGCCGGGATTATCCCCTCGGCGAGCGTGGTGGTCATGAAGGCCTCGAGGGCCTCCCTGTCGGTTATAGTCGTGTACTCGACCCTGCCCGTGTCGTGAAGCCACGAGTGCTCAGGGCCCACCCCCGGGTAGTCGAGCCCCGCTGATATGGAGTGGGTGTGTTTTATCTGTCCGAAACGGTCCTGGAGGAGATAGGTCTTGCTCCCGTGGAGCACCCCCGCCTTTCCGCCGCATATCGAGGCGGCGTGCTCTCCCGTGGAAAGCCCGTGCCCTCCTGCCTCCACGCCCACCATCCTGACCAACTTGTCTTCGAGGAAGGGGTAAAAGAGGCCCATGGAGTTGCTCCCGCCCCCCACGCAGGCCACGAGCATGTCCGGGAGTTTGCCCGTAAGGGCCTTGACCTGGCGCCGGGTCTCTTTTCCGATGACGGACTGGAAGTCCCTTACGAGCATGGGGTAGGGGTGCGGGCCTGCAACCGACCCGATGATGTAGAAGGTGTTGTAAACGTTCGTTACCCAGTCACGCAGCGCCTCGTTCATGGCGTCCTTGAGGGTCTTGCTGCCGGAGTCCACGGGAGTTACCTTCGCCCCCAGGAGCTTCATCCTGAATACGTTCGGTCTCTGGCGCTCGATGTCCTCGGA
>DATEAM010000185.1:0-13120 GCA_035288385.1 Thermodesulfobacteriota bacterium | reverse complement strand
CAAAGACTTTTAGCTGTTTCCTGTCGCGGTGCATCGTGGCGGGAATAGCCAAAAGTTTTTGAGGGGAGTTTGAGGGGAACTTTTTTCAAAAAGTTCCCCTCAAAAAGGTTTCCCCCAAAGCAAGAAATATGATTTAATTTACCGAATGACGAAATCCGTAATCCTCGTTAGCGGCGGGCTCGACAGCGCAGTAACAGCGGCCATGGCCGTGGCATCGGGACCCTCGGCCTTCCTCCACGTAAACTACGCTCAGAGGACCGAGGCACGGGAGCTCATGGCCTTTAACGACATAGCCGACTACTACAAGGTGGGAAAAAGGCTCGTCGTCGACATAAGCCACCTTAAGGAGATAGGGGGCTCGGCTCTTACCGACGAAAGGATCGAGGTCCCCGAGGGCGACCTGTCAAGGCGAGAGATACCCGTTACATACGTCCCCTTCAGGAACGCGCACCTCCTTAGCGCGGCAGTATCCTGGGCCGAGGTTCTGGGGGCTAAAGAGGTGTACATAGGCGCCGTCGAGGAGGACAGCTCCGGTTATCCAGACTGCAGAAAGGATTTTTTCACGGCCTTCGGGGAGGCGGTTACCCTGGGTACGAGACCAGGGGCGGGGATCAGTATCATGACACCGCTCATAGATATGCGCAAATCCGAGATAGTAAGGAAGGGCGTGGAGCTGAAGGCCCCTTTGCATCTCACGTGGTCGTGCTACAGGGACCCTGAACTGGCCTGCGCAAGGTGCGACTCCTGTCTACTGAGGCTCAGGGGCTTTGAAGGGGCGGGCGTAAAGGACCCCATACCATACAGAACACCGTACAGAACAACGTCCAATCCATAAAGAAATAGCCGGCGTAGAAACGAGACCGGCGAGAGGCAAGATGACTTTCATACAATACCTGAAGGTTAAAAAAGGCATGGAGACCGACGAGAAGGACCTCATGGAGCTCATGGACGAGTACTACGACGAGTACATGGAATACTTGAAGGGCGTAAAGGAGGGCTGCGGCCCGGGAGACTGAGGGCGCCTGAATCCTGAAACGGACGGCCCGGCGGAAGTAACCCTACGGCCTCCATGGGTAGTGCCACGGATAGGGGTAGTAGGGATAACCCGGATAGGGCCATGGATAAAAGGGGTCGTACCACCACCACGGCGGTGGGGCCTCGCTGTAAGGATATTCAGGAAGAGGCTCGAAGAGCCTTATCTGAAGGGGCGTAAGAACGGGGTAAGGGTAGTCCATCTTGCCGATCTTCCTTACCTTCACACCCTTGACGGTGCCGGCTACCGTTATCATCTTGCCCTCGGCGTATACGGCGGTCTCGAGATACCCCCGGGACTCTACGATGAACCTGCCCCGGGAGATGCCGTCCTTGGGGGTGTCGTCATAGGCGAGCTCGCTCTCAAGGACCTCTATCTCTGTGGTCTCCTCGAGGTTCTCAGCGCTCACGATCGTTCCGCCCCAGACGACCCTGCGGCCCGTATAGAGCTCCGGGTTCGACTGCACGGTGTCAACGGTTACGCCGCGCTCCACGTCCTTAAGCGCCTCCCTGGATATCACCGAGGCGCAGCCGCCAAGGAGCAGGGCCGTTAATATAAGAGCGATATACCTCATATACTAAATTGTATAACCCCCGGGGGATTTGTCAATGCTTAAGAAGTACGGCTACAAGGAATTAGAGGCCCAGAGGCTCGAGTCCTACGCCGCGAAGAGCTCGGAGACCAGGGGCAGGCGCCACGGCGAGGGCGAACACCCCTTCAGGACCCCCTACCAGAGGGACCGCGACAGGATCATACACTCGAGCGCCTTCAGGCGCCTCGAGTACAAGACCCAGGTCTTCGTCTACCACGAGGGAGACCACTACAGGACCCGGCTCACGCACTCCATCGAGGTCGCCCAGATATCCAGGACCATAGCTCGCGCCCTCGGCCTTAACGAGGACCTCTCGGAGGCCATCTCCCTTGCCCACGACCTCGGACACCCGCCCTTCGGCCACTCGGGAGAAAAAATCCTGAACGACCTCATGAAGGACCACGGCGGCTTCGAGCACAACGCCCAGAGCCTGAGGATAGTCGAGGAGCTCGAACGCAGGTACCCCGGCTTCAACGGCCTTAACCTCACATGGGAGGTCCGGGAGGGCATCGTGAAACACAACTCCGAGCACGACAGGCCCTCCCTCTCTGAGACGAGCGAGGAATACGACAATACGCTCTCGCCCTGCCTCGAAGCGCAGATAGTCGATATCGCCGACGAGATAGCCTACAACAACCACGACATAGACGACGGGCTATCCTCCGAGATGTTGGAGCCCACCCAGCTCCAGGAGGTTGAGCTCTGGAGAGAAAACTTCGAGGAGGTCAAGAAGAGGGTCAAGGCCTCGGACTTCAAGGTCCGCAAGTCCCAGACCATCATCCGCATAATAAACGCCCAGGTAACGGACCTCGTGGACACTGTATTGAAGACAATCGAAGAGGAAGGTATCGCCTCAATAGACGAAGTGAGGAAACGCGGGAGACCCATCGCCAGGTTCAGCCCGGGAATGGAAAAGAAGAACAGGGAGCTTAAAAGGTTCCTCGGGGATAACCTCTATAACCACCACCGCGTCATCAGGATGGCCGACAAGGCCGAGAGGATAATCTCCGAGCTCTTCCGGGCCTACAGGAGGAAGACCACGCTCCTGCCCCCACACACCCACTCCATGATAGATACGGCCGACATGGAAAAACACCGCGTAATATGCGACTACATAGCGGGAATGACGGACAGGTTCGCTTTGAACGAATACAAGAAACTCTTCGACCCCTTCGAAAAGGTCTGAAAGGCCCTGAGGGGAACTTTTTGAAAAAAGTTCCCCTCAGACTCCCCTCAAAAACTTTTGGCTATCCTCAGGAGGGAGACCCCCAGGGGATGAAATTCTCGTGAGAGGGGTCTCCCTCCTGAGGATAAACAGCCGAAAGTCTTTGTAAGGGGGGTCCTGGGGGAGGCCTTTCTTCAGAAAGGCCTCCCCACGGTTTTGAAATTGATTTTTGTACCCGAATTGTTATAATGTAAGATGCAATAAATCTTAAGGAGGTCATCTAATGGGTGATTGCGGAAGCTGCGGCCCCTCGGGGGGCGGGCCCTTTTCAGAAGGAAGAGAACTCGTGGAGTTCGTGCTCCACGCACATGACGGCGCGGTGGCGAATGCGCCGATCCCCGACGGGGGGCTTAAGACGAAGTGCCAGGGCTGCGGAGAGGCCTTCGTCATGAAGACCTTTGTGGGTAAGTGCCCCAAGTGCGGCGGCGTCCACGCCGTCTCTCCCCCGAGGTGCGACGACCCGTCCAACATCCAGTTCGCCGGCACGGACTTCAGGCTGCCCTGATAAAGGACCTGGGGGGAAAACTTTCTGAAGAAAGTTTTCCCCCAGACCCCCTCCCAAGACTTTTGGCTATTTATCTTCCTGAGGGAGACCCCCTCTCACGCGAATTTCATCTCCCGGGGGGTCTCCCTCAGGAAGATAGCTAAAGTTTTTGAGGGGAGTTTGAGGGGAATTTTTTTCAAAAAGTTCCCCTCAAGTCTTTACACGGGGCAGCTTTCCTTCAGGAGCTCCATGGCGCTGTTGAGTTCCGCGTGGCTTCCGAGGAGGACGAATATGTCTCCCGGGTCTATGAGGAAGTCCGCCGGCGGGTTCGTCCTTGCCGTGCCCTTCCTCACCACCGCTATAATGGTCGTGCCCGTCAGTTTCCTCAGGTTTATCTGCGCTATGGTCCTTCCCGCCACCGAGCACCCCTCTTCGACGTAATAGGTGTCCATGAGGCTCAACTCGAGTATGTTGGTGAGACTTGTGAGCCTCTCCGCCGTTGTCGTCGCGGTCGATGGGGTCCGGAGCATGGCGTAGCCTTCCTGCCTGACGAGGTCTATCTGGTTCTGGATTATGTTCGTGGGAATTCTATAGTCCCTCAGGACCCTCGCGAATATCTCCACAGAGGTCTCGAACTCCTCGGGTATGACCTGGTTCGCCCCGAGCTTGTAAAGCTCCTCCACCTCCCTTAAGTACCTCGTCCTCACGACTATGGAGATGGCCGGGTTGAGTTCTCTTGCGAGCCTCACGACCCTCCTCGTGGTTATGGGGTCCGTTATGGCCACCACGAGCATCTTCGCCTTCTCGACCCCCATGTGCTTCAGTATCTCGGGGTGGCTCGCGTCTCCGAAGAAGGCCGCATACCCCTCCTTCTTGGCGTTCCTCACCCTCTGCATGTTTATGTCCACGATTGCGTGGTTTATGCCCGTCTCCTTTAATACCCTCGCGAGGTTCCGGCCGTTTATGCCGTAGCCGATTATGATGACGTGGTTGTAGTGCGCCGGTTTTCTCGGCTCCCTGACGGTCCTCTTGCCGAGAAAGTGCCCGGCCTCGTAGGCCGCCCTCGGGGACCACTGGTAGACAAAAGGTGTAGCGGCCATGGTGAGTATGGAGGCCGCAAGGAGCGACTGGTAAAGGCCCTCGTCCAGGAGCCCGTAACCCTGGCCCATCTTTATGAGTATGAAGGAGAACTCCCCTATCTGTGCGAGGTTCAATCCCACCGCCACCGATAGCATCAACGGGTATCCGAGTGCCCGGCCCACGCCCACGATGGTAAGGGATTTCAGAAACATTATCGCCACGACGAGCAGGATGATCCACTGGAAGTTATGGATGAAGAACTGGAAGTTCAAGAGCATCCCTATGGATATGAAGAATAGGCTCGAGAAGGTGTCCCGGAAGGGTATCACCTCGGCCACTATCTGGCTGGAATACTCGGACTCCGAGATGGCGAGCCCCGCGATAAATGCGCCCATGGCCAGCGACAACCCGAACATGGAGCTCACCCAGGCCGTGCCAAGGCATACGAATAGTATGGTCAGTATGAAGACCTCCCTGTTCCTCAACCTTACCACGTGCTCGAATATCCTCGGGATGATGTAGCCCACGCCGAAGACTATGCCCACGAAGGCCGCTATGGAGATGCCAAGCCCGCGAGCCATATCGAGGGCAGACGCTCCCGACCCCATTCTCCCCTCACCCCCCAGGCTCTGTACGACCATGAACATGAGGACCACTGCTATGTCCTGGAAGAGCAGGACCCCCACGGAGAAGTTGCCCCGGGGGGTGTTGACTTCGCCCTTGTCAATAAGGAGCTTCAATACTATCGCCGTGGAGGAAAGCGAGATGACGAAACCCAGGAGAAGGGCCACCTTGAGGGGCTGGCCGAGGACGAGACTCAGGAAGAGCACTATACCCGTAGTGAGGCCGACCTGGAGCCCTCCCCCGAGGATGCCCTCGCGCCTGATGCCCAGCATCTTGGTTATGGAGAACTCGAGGCCGATGGTGAAAAGCAGCATAACCACGCCTATCTCGGCGAGTATCTCGACGGTGTGCACCTCCGTTACAAGCCCGAGCCCGTGGGGCCCTATGATGACCCCGGTGATGAGAAAACCTATCACCGTGGGGAGCCCGGCCCTGGTGAGGATTATGCTCATGGGGACCGATATGACCGTCAGGATGACTATGTCTTGAAGCAGAGGTATCTGTTCCATCTCTTCTCCTGAAAGGCAGGGCTCGACATGACCCGGTCTCTACGGAGTGTGTCTAAAAAACCGCACTTGCCGATTGTTAGAAAATAACACTGAAAACGTAAATATGCAACAGGAGTGGAACTATCCGGGGTAACGGCAGCTGGGGGATCGGGGCGGGAAGTGAACCGGGGCGGAGGGGTCTTTTCCCTGAGGGGAAAAGACCCCGTCAAGGTCCTATCGGGAAGGGACGTTAAGACTACTTCTCCTCTTCGGGCTCTTCTTCAGGGGCCGGGGGGGCATGGGGGGCCTTGGAGGACTTGGCCCCGGCCTTGCCAGCCTCTTTCTTCCTCGTCTTCGCTATCTCCTCTTCGAGGGCTGTGGACTCCTGCTCTATCTTCTTTATGTCCTCTATGAGCTTGAGCACGGCGGGCCTGGAAAGGGGGTTCTCGTAAGGGGGTTTCGCCATGTCGTAGACTATGCCGCCTATCTCGGCGAAGAGTTTTTCCGCCTTCTTGTGCAGGGTGTGCACCTTGTAGCGGTTTTTGCCTATCTTGGCGCTGTCCTTGACGGCCTCCCAGCCTTCCTTGGCGGCCCTCTTAAGCTCCTCGTTCACGTTCTCCCAGAAACTCATCTCCGCCTCCTTGTTTAATATTGTTGAAGGGACAACAAATCCCAAGGATGGTTACACACCGATATTATAGGGCGCGTTGAGGCATGTCAAGGCGGAAATTCTTTGCAATAACCGCGGTGTTTAAGTATACTTAAGACCATGGACGCAACGGGCACGGCAAACGTAATAAACGGGAAAGAGCTTGCAAGGGAGCTCACGGAAGAGCTCAAAGACGAGGTAAAGACCCTCTCTGAAAAAACGGGCATAACACCGGGGCTCGCCGTCGTGCTCGTAGGCGTTGACCCCGCCTCGAAGGTCTACGTGAGGAACAAGACCCTGGCCTGCGAGAAGGCGGGGATAAGGTCCTTCAAACGCGAGCTCCCCGCCGACGCGCCCACCGAGAGGCTCCTCGGCATAATAGAAGAGCTTAACGCCTCGAAAGAGGTCCACGGCATACTCGTCCAGCTCCCTCTGCCTCCCCAGATAGACGAACAGGCCGTTATAGAGGCCATCGACCCCGGTAAGGACGTGGACGGCTTCCACCCCTACAACATGGGACGCCTCATGACCGGGAACCCGCTCCTTACCCCATGCACCCCGGCGGGCATAATGAGGATGCTCGACTCCGCGGGTATAGAGGTCTCCGGGAAAGAGGCCGTCATCGTGGGTAGATCCAATATCGTCGGCAAACCCATGGCAATGATGCTCTTAAAGAGAAACGCCACGGTAACGGTCTGCCACTCAAAGACTCAAGACCTCCCCGGACACGTGCGCTCCGCCGATATCGTCGTCGCCGCCGTGGGCAGACCCGCCTTCGTAAAGGGCGACTGGATAAAGAAGGGAGCCGCGGTCATAGACGTGGGGATAAACAGGACCGATGAGGGCAGGCTCACCGGGGACGTGGACTTTATCGAGGCCTCCAGGAGGGCGTCCTTCATAACGACCGTGCCCGGTGGTGTGGGGCCCATGACCATAGCCATGCTCCTTAAGAACACGGTGGAGGCGGCGAAAAGAACCTGAGGAACCCTTTTTGAAAAAAGGGTTCCTCAGACTCCTCCCAAAAACTTTTAGCTATTTCCCGATAGGCAGCCCTCAGCCGGAAATAGCCAAAAGTTTTTGAAAGGGGGTATGCGGGAAAAGCTTTTTTCAAAAAGTTTTCCCCACAATAGAAAAATGATAATAACGAAGAAAAAAGATATCACGGAAGTGCTCGATGCCCTCGATGGAAAAAAAAGGGTCTATCTCTTCGGCTGCGGCTCCTGCGCCGACCAGTGCCAGACGGGCGGGGCCAGGGAGCTTGAGGAGATGTCCTCCGTACTGAAGGAAAAGGGCTTCCACGTCCTCGGCAACTCCCTTGTGGGCGAGACCTGCTACAGGCAGCTCGTTCTGAAGGAGTTCAGGGATAAAAAGGAGATCTCAGGGGCCGACGCCGTAGTTGTCCTCGCCTGCGGCGCTGGGGTAAAGACCGTTGCAGACGTCTCGGAAGAGTCCCTGCCCGTAATCCCTGCCCTCGACTCCATCTTCCTCGCCTCGGTGGAGAGGTACGGGAGGTTCTTCGAGGGCTGCTCGCTCTGCGGCGAGTGCGTCCTAACCGAGACGGCCGGGATATGCCCCCACACCGAGTGCCCCAAGGGGCTCCTTAACGGCCCATGCGGCGGAGTGGTCGAGGGGATGTGCGAGGTGAACATCGAAAACGGCTGCGCATGGGTCAGGATATACAGGAGACTCAAGGCGCAGGGTAGACTCCACCTCATGAAGAAGTTCCGCCCCATAAAGGACCACTCCGTATCCACGCGCCCGAGGACGCAACTCCTCAGAAACCCGGCCCGCGGCACGGGTCTCGAGTCCAAATAGATTCCTGGGGGGAAACACAATCTGTAATAAAGGTTTCCCCCCAGACCCCCTTTCCAAAGACTTTCGGCTATTATCCCGGGGAGGGAGACCCCCTCTCGTGCGAATTTCATCTCCGGGGGGTCTCGCTGCCCGGGATAGCTAAAAGTTTTTGAATGGAGTTTGAGGGGAACTTTTTTCAAAAAGTTCCCCTCAAGGTATCCATGAAGACCGCCTTCCTCTACAACGAAAAGTTCGCCTCCTTCAATTACGGCGCCAACCATCCCATGAGGCCGGTGCGCCTGAAGCTCACCCACGATTTGATCGAGGCCCTCGGACTTTTCGACATTCCGGACTCAAGGGTCGTCGAAGGCAGGAGGGCTACCGACGAAGAGCTCCTCCTTTTCCACACCCCCGATTACATAAGGGTGTTGAAGGAGGCAGACGGCGGGATGATACCCGTTGAAGGGCCCTCCCACGGCCTCGGGTACGGGGACAACCCCGTCTTCCGGGGGGTATTCGAGTGGTCGAGCTACACCGCCGGGGCCTCGGTGCAGGCGGCCTCTCTCGTGGCAGGAGGCGAGGCCGATGTCGCCTTCAACATCTCCGGAGGCCTCCATCACGCCATGCCCTCCAGGGCCTCGGGGTTCTGCTACATAAACGACCCGGCGGTGGCCATAAAACACCTGGTAAGACTCGGCAGGCGTGTAGCCTACGTGGACGTGGACGCCCACCACGGGGACGGAGTTGAGTACGCCTTCTACGACTCGGACCGGGTCCTCACCATCTCCATCCACGAGAGCGGACAGTTTCTCTTCCCGGGGACCGGCTCGGTGACCGACATGGGCATAAAGGCTGGCGAGGGTTTTTCGGTGAACATGCCTCTTCCGCCCTCCACGGGCGACGAGCTGTACCTGAAGGTCTTCGAGGAAATCGTCCCCCCCTTTATAGAGGCCTTCTCCCCGGATATACTCGTAACCCAGCTCGGGGTCGACACCTTCTCGAAGGACCCCATAACCCACCTTGAGCTCACCACCGCGTGCTTCGAGGAGTTAATTAGACGCTTTCGCTCCTTCAACGTTCCCTGGGTGGCCCTCGGCGGAGGGGGCTACGACATGAGCAACGTCTCCAGGGCATGGACCCTCGCCTGGGCCGCTATGAACGCGGTAGAGGCGCCCGGGGAGATGCCAGGGGATTTTTTCGAAAAGAACCGGGACGTCTTCGAGTCGAGTTCCCTGAGGGACGAGCCGAAGAAGGCTTACCCCCTGAGCGAAGGGGCTTTAAGGGAGGTGGAAAGGGACGTCAAGTACCTGAAAGAAAGGGTCCTTCCCCTGGTAAAGGTTTGACTGGGACTTTTTTTCAAAAAGCCCCAGTCAAACTCCCCTCTTGGAGAAACCTTTTTGAAAAAAGGTTTCTCCAAACCTCTTCCAAAAACTTTTAGCTATTTATCCCGTGGAGGGGCCCCCTCTTCCGGGATGTTCTTCCACGGGGTCCCTCCACGGGATAGTTATAAGTCTTTGAAAGGGGGTATGGGGGAAAACTTTCTTCAGAAAGTTTTCCCCCGTCAGAAGGACAACTCCGCGAACTCTTTACCGATGGCCCCGGCCACCCCCGGGTGCGTGACCCTGCCCCTGTGGACGTTCACGCCCCTTTTAAGCGCCGGGTCCCGTACTGTCGCCTCCTTGAGTCCGAGCCCGGCGATATTCATTATATAAGGGAGCGTTGCGTTGGTGAGGGCGAAGGTCGAGGTCCTCGGCACGGCCCCGGGCATGTTGGCTACCCCGTAATGTATGACGCCGTCCACGTCGTATGTGGGCTGCGAGTGGGTCGTGGGCACTATGGTCTCCACGCACCCTCCCTGGTCCACGGAGACGTCCACTATTACAGAGCCTTTTTTCATCCGCGAGACCATCTGGCGGGTTACGACCTTCGCCGTCCTCGACCCGGCCATGTGCACCGCGCCTATGAGGAGGTCGCACTCCCCGGTTGCCCTCTCTACGTTATAGTGGTTGGAAATCAGGGTGTTTATCCTCCCGCCGTAGATGTCGTCGAGGTATTTTAATTTCTCCACGCTCCTGTTAAGCACGGTGACCTCGGCGCCCAGGCCCACTGCTATCCTGGCCGCGTTGGCCCCCACGTTGCCCGCGCCTATAATCACCACCCTGCCCCTTTCGGTCCCGGGGATACCGCCAAGGAGCACCCCCTCGCCTCCATATGACTTCATCAGGTAATGGGCTCCTACCTGGACGGAGAGCCTCCCGGCTATCTCGCTCATGGGCCCGAGTATGGGAAGCCCCCCTTCCCCGGTCTCCACGGTCTCGTAACCCAGGGCCGTGCACCCGCTCCGAAGGAGTATATCGGCGAGGTGCTTCTCCGCGGCGAGGTGGAGGAACGTAAAGATCAAAAGGCCGTCCCTTACGTACCTGTACTCACGGCTCTGGGGCTCCTTTACCTTGACTATCATGTCCGCGCGCCTGTAGACCTCGCTCGCCTCGTCCATTATCCTCGCCCCCGCGGCCGCAAACTCCGTATCGGCTATGCCGCTTCCGGCTCCCGCGTCCTTCTCAACGAGTACGGTGTGGCCGGCGTCCGCAAGGGCCTTGACGCCAGAGGGCACCATGGCCACCCTGTATTCGTTGTCCTTTATCTCCCTTGGCACCCCGATAATCATCTCCAAAAACCTCCCGACTGGACTTTATAACGAGCTAAGGCTACCAGTTTTACCAACGCTCGTCAACAACATGGAGCCCTCCAATAAAGGGACTCGCCTGTTCAATCGCGCAATCGAGTTTTTTCAAAGGAACCGTTTTATTCGGGGTTCGTATACCCGGAAATTTGTTTTCGGCTATTAACCAGAAGATGTCTTTGAGAAGGTAAAGGCGTTCCTCGCCGAAGACCCTCAAAGGACCTGCCTCCACGCCAGTTAGCGCTTCAAGGTCACCAAGGCCAGGATATCCCGGCTCATGAAGATAGCCGATGTCCTGCCGCAGGGATTTGTGGACTACATGGGGAGGTGCGAGGACCAAACACTGGTCAAACAATTCTCGGGGAAAATTCTATTACGAATAGCCAATCTTGAATCGCGTACTCGGCGGCAGGAGGTGATTGGCAATCTCATGAGGCCTCTGTGAATGGTTAAAAGACGCTGACTGCGGCGGATGTATAAAAAAACAGCCGCTCTCCCAGCTATTGAGGGTTTGTAGTTTGCCTGGTTCGGTTCACTACAAAATACCCCTCTTACAAGCGAGGCTCAACTATTACTTTGTAACATAGTTACTATTTTCACCATAGGCGCCTTACCCCCATACATTTAGCTCGTAGACCTTCGTGCCGGTCTGGATATTACCGAAGTTCCTCCCGTTCACCTCCAGGTCCACAGATGGGAAGAAAGACCGAAAGGCGGGGCTGAACATGTTTTCGAACTTGAGTTTTATCTTTGGGGGTGTCTCCCCCTCAAAAGGCTCTCTTCCTATCTTTCTTAAAAATTCCCTGTACTCGGGCATGCGCACCAAAAGTGTCGGTCTAGAGCCGGTCTTAAAATCAGTCTCTATCATATCGTGGAGTTTTCCCATCTCTTCGCCTGTAAAGTCATCGAGAGTGCCTTCTACTGAAATGGTCCGGCCGACATAAGTTTCCGGTTCCTTGAATTGAGAGGTGGTGGGCGTAACCCTCGTTGCCCCGCTTGTACCCCAGACCAATTTGCTTCCTGCACCTACAACTGCAAAGTGAAGGTGAGGGCCTGTAGAAGTGCCAGTGTCTCCGGACAAGCCGACCTCGTCTCCCTTATTGACCCTATCGCCTCGTTTTACCGAGTAACTTGAGAGATGTCCGTAAAGCGTGTATATATGCTGCTGCTGGTCTCTTTTGGCCTTAGGGGTATGGTCGATTATGACGAGCTCTCCCAGGGAGCCGGCCTTGGGGTCCTCGGGTTTGTGCCATGCCGCCCTTATCACCTCTCCGCTTTCGCTCGCTCTTACGAACGTGCCCACCTTGGCTTCGTAGTCGGTTCCGAAATGGAATTTTCTCTCACCCGTAGAACGAAGCGTCCTCAAACCGTATGGACTGCTGATTTTTGGATTTTCATCGAGCGGAAGCCTTAATGTCAGCTCTCCCATCTTTTCCGTCCTTAGTCTTTAGTCTTTAAGGTTGAGTATATACAAGTCATTAACATAATAGTTCCCGTTCGCCGCTTTTCGAAAGACCGTAAAGGCCATCCACTTATCATCAGGGGATAAAACAACATAATTACCCATAAGGTACCGTGAGGTTGTAATACATTCGGCCTTTTTTTCGCCTACTCTCATGACCTTCGCGCACCAGTCACCGTCCCTGGTAAAGACAATGGTCTCGCCGTCAGAAAACACATCGAAACCTCTGATATGGTGCTTGTTCTTGAGTACAACCCCGCATGAGAGCTTTTTTTCTTTCAGGTCGATTGCGCACCTCTCGATGCGCGCTCCTACATCCTCAGCTACCGTCATGTAGACCCTGTTCTGTTTGTCGGTCAAAAAGGGCCAAAAACTCTTAAATGGAGGATATATATCAACTATCCTTATTTCGGGGTCGAAGACCTCAGCCTCCAAGATATATTTTCTCAGCTCCGGGTCCCAATAAGCACCAAATACCGCAGACCCGTCACTGAACCATACGGTAGCCAGGCCTTTTCTTTGGGACCACACGACCTCCCATTCGGGCCCTGGCATCTTGATGCGCTCGTTTGGACGCCCCCCGAGATAGAGCTTGAGTTCATGTGGTGGGAATATTGCCTTATCGGCCGAGCTTACATAGGTATCGTTGGCAATAACGAACCTCTGGCGCCTCCCTGTCTTGAATTCATAGCGCCAGAGGTTCACGATCCCTCTTTCCACAGTTCCCTTGTCATGACGAACGGTCTGTTTATCCATATATACGAGCCATTCTCCGTCAGGGGTGCATGACAAGGGTACTGTCCCCCATTCGGCGACATTAACCGCACTGCCCGTTTCTATGTCGTGCCGGAAAATACCATCGCTCTCCGTTGAATAAACAAGCGCCGCTTGGCGACCGCACCAGAAGGGGTGCACATTGGTCACATCTTTGGCGAGGAGGATCTCCTTTCCCCTGGTTCTCTCTTCTCCCCATCTTTGCTTCAGGCCCGCACAGCCGTTGAGGGCG
>DATEAM010000184.1:0-7987 GCA_035288385.1 Thermodesulfobacteriota bacterium | reverse complement strand
GTATTCCTTGAACCCGTGAGGGGTTTCTACGACCTCGAGGGGCTCTGGGCGGACGCCCCGGTCATGGAGTTGGGCGAAAAGGCCGCCGGCAGGGCGGGGGGGGCGGGGGGGAAATAACCCTCCCTCGCTCGACAAAGGGGTCCCTTGAATTGAAGATAACCTTTATCTCTGCAGGCCCCATAAAGAAGCGCTACGTGAAAGAGGGTTTTTACGACTATATAGAGAGGCTCAAGAGGTACCTGAAGGTCGAGGTGGTGGAGGTTAAGGAGGGTAGGGCCTCCAAAAAGACCCCCGTTGAAGAGACCTTGAGGGAAGAGGGCGAGAGGATATTGAAGAGGCTCAGGAAAGAGGACTTCAAGGTCGTGCTCGCCGACAAGGGCACGGCCTTCACCTCCCGCGGCCTCGCGGCCCTGATAAAGAGACTTATGGACGGGGGCAAAGACGTCTGCTTCGTTGTGGGAGGCCCCTTCGGGGTCCACGGCTCGGTCCTCGAAGAGGCCGACGCTTTAATGTCCCTCTCGCGGATGACCCTGCCCCACGACCTCGCAAGGCTCGTAATATCCGAGCAGGTCTACAGGGCGCTCACCATAATAAGGGGCGAGCCATATTCGCACTGATTGGGGAAAACCTTTCTGTAGAAAGGTTCTTAGCGAATAAATCCATCACCCTTGATCCCAAACGTCAGAGTTGCGATAAAATCCTGGGTGCCTGTGGATATAGCGTAAGCCCCTTTCCAAAGACTTTTGTGCTGTTTCTTCAAGGGAGTATCTTGAGTGGAAGAGCATAAAGTTTTTGAGTGGAGTTTGAGGGGAACTTTTTACAAAAAGTTCCCCTCAAAAAAAACAAAACCATGCACTTTAAAGTAATCCTCGTCCTCGCCGTCCTTGTCATAGGCGCCTTTTTTTACCTCTATACACGGAACCCCGCATACGTCTCCTTCGTAATAACGAAGGACCGTACCTATACCCTTCCCCTCGTCCTCCTCGTCTTTTTGAGTTTCCTCGCCGGGGCGGTCATAGTGGGGCTCAATACCCTCGTGGCCGACACGAGGAGGGCGGTGAGGGGATTGAAGACCAGGAGGGCTGGCAAACTCGGCTCCCGTGCCAGGCATAACTACCACAGGGGGGTCGAGGCGCTTTTAAGGGGTGATGCGAGCGGGGCGAGGGCCTTCATAGAAAAGGCCCTCGACACCATGCCCGGCGACCCCGACATGACTATAAGCCTCGCCGAGACCTATCTGAAGGAGGACAAGCCGCGGGCGGCTCTCAGGGTCCTTGAGAACGGCCTTGCGAAAAACCCGGACTCCGCCGGCATGATGGACGCCATAGGCGGCGCGGCCCTTGCCGCTGGAGACTCGGCCCGGGCGCAGAAGGCCTTCACCGAGGCCATAACGATGGACGCCCAAAACCCCTTCGCCCTTGGAAAACTGAGGGACATAAGGATCGAGGAGGGCAGGTGGGCCGAGGCCGCTACTCTGCAGAAAAGGCTCATGGACTGCGAGACCGAGGAGAGGATAAGGGAGAGGCAGGCGAGATTCCTGACGGGGCTTCTCTTCGAGGCTGCACGGAGTTGTGTCGCCGAAGAAAGGACGGACGAGGCAATCTCGAAGCTCAAGGAGCTCTTGAAGCACGACGACACCTTCATACCGGCGCACGTCCTCACGGGAGAGATCTATTCCATCCGGGGAGACGCCGACGGGGCGGTGAAGGCCTGGGATAAGGCCTACCAGAGGCACCCTGGAAGCGGGGTGCCTCTCCTCCTCAAGATGGAGGAGCTCTACATAAGGCAGTCGGAGCCCGAGAAGATGATAGAAAAGCTCAGGAGGGAGGTAGCCTCAAACCCCGGTGACGTTAACCTGAGGGTCCTCCTTGCCAGGCTTTACTCAAGGCTCGAGATGGTGGACCCGGCCATAGAGGAGTTAGAGAGGCTCCACGGCGAGGGCCATGAGAGCGCGTATACGAGGGCGCTCCTCGGCCAGGCCTGCATGAGGAGAGACCAGGCCGAAAGGGCCGCCGAGCTCCTCCTTGGCGCCCTCGGCTTTGACGTGGAAACGCTCCCGGGGTTTTCATGCCTTGAGTGCAAAAAGACCTCGATGCAATGGGAGCCGAGGTGCCCGGAGTGCGGCGTGTGGAACACGATGAGGATGGACCTCAAGGGCTGAAGTATCTCAAAAATCCTGTCTAATCGGGAATTTTAAAGGGATTTTATAGTGAAGAGAGTATGTCTCATAGTGCTTGACGGCTGGGGCATGAACCCCAGGAAGGAGGGCAACGCCATACTCCTGGCCTCAACGCCCAATCTTAACAGGCTCTATGCCGAGTACCCATGGACTACCCTCGACACCTCGGGGCTCTCCGTGGGTCTTCCAGAGGGGCAGATGGGAAACTCCGAGGTGGGGCACCTGACCATCGGGGCGGGACGCGTAATTTACCAGGAGCTTACGAGGATATCGAAGACCATTAAGGACGGGGAGCTCGGCAAAAACGCGGTCCTCAACAACCTCGTCGACGACATCAAGAAAAACAGTGGGGGGCTCCACCTCGTGGGCCTCCTCTCCGACGGGGGCGTGCACAGCCACATAAACCACCTCATGGCCCTTGTGGATTTCGCCAGGGGCAAGAAACTCAAGGAGGTCTACGTCCACGCCTTCCTCGACGGCCGCGACACCCCGCCCAAGAGCGGCATAGACTACGTAAAGGGCCTCGCCTCCTTCCTCGAAAAGACTGGCACTGGAACGATAGCCACGATCTCAGGGCGCTTCTACGCCATGGACAGGGACAGGAGATGGGATAGGGTCGAGAAGGCCTATAACGCCTTGGTCATGGGCGAGGGCCTGGAGGCTGCAGACCCCGTCGTGGCCGTAGAAGATGCCTACGAGAGGGGGGAGACCGACGAGTTCGTTCTTCCCACGGTCATAAAAGGCGGCGGAAGACCCATCTCAGACAACGACGGGGTCCTCTTCTTCAACTTCAGGGCCGACAGGGCGAGGGAGCTCACCTCCGCCTTCATAGAAGAGGGCTTCGACGGCTTCAAGAGGAAAAAACGCCCGGCCCTCACCCGGTTCTCCACCATGACGGAGTACGACCGGAGGTTCAACGTCCCCACCCTCTTCAGGCCCCAGGAGATAAAGAACCTCCTCGGCGAGGTCCTCAGTCGAAGCGGCATACGACAGTTCCGCGTGAGCGAAACGGAGAAGTACGCCCACGTGACCTTCTTCTTTAACGGGGGGAGGGAGAAACCGTACCGGGGCGAGGAGAGGCTCCTCATACCCTCGGTAAAGGACGTCCCCACCTACGATAAAAAGCCGGAGATGAGGGCCCGCGAGATAGCCGACGCCGCCGTCGAGAAGATAAAGGAGGGGAAGCACTCCTTTATACTCATGAATTTCGCCAACGGCGACATGGTGGGCCATACGGGGATATTCGAGGCCGCCGTAAAGGCCGTCGAGGCCGTGGACGCCGCCATAGGGCGCATAGTGGAGGCCGCCGCGGGAGACTGGGTCGTCATCATAACCTCGGACCACGGCAACGCGGAGCAGATGGTAGACTATTCCTCGGGAGGCCCCCAGACGGCGCACACCACGAACCCCGTGCCCCTTATAATGGCGAGCGACGGGCTCAAGGGAAAAAGACTGAGGACCGGGGGCGGGCTTAAAGACCTGGCCCCAACGGTGCTAAAGATCATGGGGCTGGAAAAACCCGCGGAGATGGAAGGGGAACCGCTTTTCTGACGGGAACTTTTTGAAAAAAGTTCCCCTCAGACTCCCCTCAAAAACTTTTAGCTATTACCCTGGAGGGCCCCCCGGTTTTTCGGGGGGCCCTCCAGGGTAGCTATAAGTCTTTGGAAGGGGGGTTTGGGGGGGAACCTTTCTCCAGAAAGGTTCCCCCCCAAAAAACTGGCTAACCCACCCTCCTCACGCCGGCGTGGTAGCAGCACCACAGGCTCGTCATGTTGTTGTCGAAGGTCTTGTGCCCGGCGTTAAGGAAATCCACCCTGACAATGCTCATCCCGCCGGGCACCGTGGAGTTCATCTCCTCGACGACCCTGCCCATGCCCCACTCGGGGTGCCTCAGGTGGACGACCTCTTCTCCCACGGAGAGGTATAATTTCCTGACCTCTTTGTACATGACGGATTTCTTGAAAAGTTCTTTTGGAACTTACACTTACCAATTTTCCCCCTTTTGTCCCGGCGCGTCAAGGGAAACTTGCGGTCCGCTTCTTGACAAAAAGGGGTTTGACGGTAGAATAATAGAAAAATATCGACCTCTTGGAAAATCCTTAAAAGAAAGGGGGGCGTTATGGGCGAGCAGAGAGTGGGCACAGTGACCCATTATTACACGCATCTCCATGTCGCCGCGATAACCCTCGACAAGGGGGACCTGAAGGTGGGCGATACCATCCACGTAAAGGGGCACACATCGGACTTCATCCAGATGGTGGACTCCCTACAGATAGAGCACGACTCCGTGGCTGAGGCGAAAAAGGGCACCAGCGTGGGGATAAAGCTCAAAGAGCACGGCAGGGAACACGACGAGGTCTACAAGGTGGTGGAGGATTGACGTCATGAAACAGGAGACCAGGGAATCGGGCTACCTTACGTGCCCGGTATGCGACGCGGAGATGCCCCTTGCAGGGGACGAGAGGCCCGGAGAGGAGACAAGCTGCTATTACTGCCAGACCCCCCTCGTGCTCAAAAAGAGCAAAGAGAAAGACGAACTTTACTTCGTCGAGGATTTTTAAGTCGGTCCCCTCGGGGCCCCTTTTATTCCCCTGCCTCTTCCATATTTCCAGAAAGACATTAGCGGGAGGGTCGTAAGAGAAAAGGAGTCTTCGTCGGACTCACCCCTTTACGCACACAAGGGGCCTTACCCTGGCCACCTTCTGGTTCACCCCGGCCCTGTGCATTATCTCCACCACCCTGTCCACGTCCTTGTAGGCGCCCGGGGCCTCTTCTGCTACACCCGACTTGCTCCTCGACCTTATGATGATCCCCTTGCCCTCGAGCTCCTTTATAAGCTCCGTACCCCGCCAGGTCCTCTTCGCCTGCATCCTCGACAACGCCCTTCCGGCGCCGTGCACCGCGCTCCCGAAGCAATCGGCCATCCCCTTTTCCGTGCCCCTCAATATGTAGGACGCCGTGCCCATGGTGCCCCCCACGAGGAGCGGCTGGCCCACGGGCCTGTACCTCGCCGGTATCTCGACCCTGCCTGGGCCGAAGGCCCTGGTGGCGCCCTTCCTGTGGACGAGGAGTTTTTTCGTCTCGCCGTCCACGTCGTGGGTCTCGAGCTTGCAGGTGTTGTGCGCCACGTCGTAGAGGAGCCTTATCTCAGCGGGGGCAATCCCCATTATCCTCGCGAAGGCCTGTCTTGCGAGGTGAGAGATGGCCTGACGGTTGGCGAAGGCGCAGTTTATGCCGCAGTTTACCGCGCTCAGGTACTGCCGGCCCTCGGGGCTATTTATCGGGGCGCAGACGAGCTCCCTTTCCCTTATGGGTATGCCGTACCTGCGGCTCGCGGCCTCGAGTATCTTCAAGTAGTCCGTTCCTATCTGGTGGCCGAGGGCCCGGCTCCCGCAGTGTATGGCGATGAGGACCTGGCCCTCGTGTATACCGTAGACGCCGGCGGCCTTCTCGTCATAGACCTCTTCGACGTACTGGACCTCGAGGTAATGGTTCCCGGAACCCAGGGTCCCCACCTGCTTGAACTGCCTCTCCTTCGCCCTGTGGCTCACGTTCTCGGGCTTCGCCCCGGCCACACTCCCCTCCTCCTCGGTGTATTCGAGGTCCTCTTGAGTTCCGTAGCCCCTCTCGACGATAAAGGCCGAGCCCTTGACGAGGAGCTCGTCTATCTCATGCTCCTTGAGCCTTATCTCGCCCGTGGAGCCGACCCCGGCGGGGACGTCCCTGAAGAGCTGGTTCGCGAGCTCCACCTTCTTCGGCTCCACGTCGTTCTTGTTAAGCGGGGTCTTCAGGACCCTCACGCCGCAGTTTATGTCGAACCCCACCCCGGCTACACTTATGACCCCCGTATCGAGGTCAAAGGCGCCCACCCCCCCTATGGCGAAGCCGTAACCCGGGTGTATGTCCGCCATGGCGAGCGATGCCTTCTCTATGCCGGGTAGAGAGGCGACGTTAATCACCTGAACGAGGGCAGGGGTGAAGCCACCCGCCTTTTTCTTGTCCATCTCCTCTATGAGCGGGGTTATCGTCTCCCGGTCTGCGTAAATCCTCCCCGGCACCCTCATATCCCCGGTCCTGGGTATCTCCCAGAGATAGTCCGAAACCTTTTTTACTTCCACCGTCGAAGTCATCTCTCCCCCTCTCCCCCCGAATGTCTAAAAACTATACGTCGAGCACGCACTGCAACACGTGCATGCCGTCCACCCTCTCGTACTTCAGGGCCGAGTAGGTGGCACCCTTGACCTCGGTCTTTACGCCGTGCTTTTCGAGGTCTATCTTCTCCCCCCTGGCCGTGCCCCTGAAGGTGAAGCCGCCTTCCGTCCTCTTAATCTCCCCGGTCTCGATACTCCTGAGGGCGAGCTCGTCTCTGCCCTGTACCGAGAGGACCTCGTTAAGGACCTCGACGAAGAGGGCCTCCACGTCATTGGCCCCGGCTGTTATCTCAACGCTCACCTTCTCCTCGATGGTGTCGAGCTCGAACATGACGTCGAGCATGGCTCGGACCCCGTCCTCAAAGGCCCCTTCGAGCGTCGGGGCCTCGGACCTTATGCCTATATCCGAGATGTGGTCGAAATGAGTGTAGGGCACATAATGATTCTATCACCCATGACAATACAGTCAAGGCCGGGGGGGACCTTTCTGAAGAAAGGTCCCCCCCAGACCCCCCTCCAAAGACTTTTGGCTATCCCCTGGGGGGAGACCCCGCGTGAGAATTCTCTTCCGAGGGGGTCTCCCCCCAGGGGATAAATAGCTAAAAGTTTTTGAAGGGAGTTTGAGGGAAACTTTTTTCAAAAAGTTTCCCTCAACTTGACCGTGGATACCTTATGTGTTAGTTTTAGCCGATGACCGTATTGATTACAGGAGGGGCCGGGTTCATTGGCTCCCATCTCGCGGAAAGGCTCCTCGAGAGGGGCGAGAGGGTCGTGGTCATAGACGACTTTAACGATTTCTACAACCCCCTTGTCAAGAGGGCCAACATCAGAGCCGCGGAGTCCAACCCTGACTATACCCTCTACGAGTTCGACATAAGGGACAGGGAGAGGGTCTTCGAGGTCTTTGAGCGCGAAAGGCCCGGGGTCGTATGCCACATAGCCGCTCGGGCCGGCGTGAGGCCATCCATAGAGAACCCCGTGCTCTACGAGGAGGTTAACTGCCTCGGCACGCTTAACATGCTCGAGGCCGCAAAGGGGCTTGCTCTTGAGAACTTCGTCTTCGCCTCGTCGTCTTCTGTCTACGGCATAAACTCAAAGGTCCCCTTCTCCGAAGAAGACCCGATAACGTGCCCCATCTCTCCTTACGCGGCCACCAAGCGCTCGGGAGAGCTTATGTGCTATACTTATTCTCATCTATACGATATACCGATTACGTGTCTCAGGTTCTTTACCGTCTACGGAGAGAGGGGCAGGCCCGACATGGCCGTAGCCAAGTTCACGCGCCTCATTCACGGAGGACGACCCATACCCGTATACGGGGACGGCACCGCGCAAAGGGACTTTACCTATATATCGGACATAATAAAAGGGGTCGTGGCTTCCGTATACAAGCCCTTCAAGTACGAGATAATAAACCTCGGGGGCTCGAGGACAGTGGATGTTAAAGGGCTCATCTCTATTATAGAGGAAAAACTCGGGAAGAAGGCCGAGATCGAGTTCCTACCCGCTGTTCCCGGGGACGTGCCCGTAACTTACGCCGACATAACAAAGGCACAAAGGCTCCTCGCCTTCAAACCCGAGGTGGGCATAGTAGAGGGTGTTGAGCGTTACATAAAATGGTTCCTTGAGGGGAACTTTTTGTAAAAAGTTCCCCTCA
>DATEAM010000183.1:0-17159 GCA_035288385.1 Thermodesulfobacteriota bacterium | reverse complement strand
CCCGGCCTCCCGGGCTACCTGCCCACTGAGACGTACCTGAAGCCGAGCTCCCTCATGCGTTCGGGCTCGTAGATGTTCCTCAGGTCGGCCACGACCGGCTCTTTAAGGAGCTTTTTTATCTCGTTATGGTCGAGGTTCCTGAACTGGTTCCACTCGGTTAGTATGACGAGGGCGTCGCTCCCGTCGGCGGCCTCGTAGGAGTCCTTGCAGTAGGTAATGGCCGAGTCGAACTCGCGCCTGGTGTTTTCCATGCCCGCTGGGTCGAAGGCCTTTACTCTCGCCCCCTCCTCGATGAGCCTCTTTACCACATATATGGCGGGCGACTCCCTTATGTCGTCGGTATTCGGCTTGAAGGTAAGGCCGAGCACCCCTATGGTTTTGCCCGAGAGGTCTCCCACGAGCCCCCGGACCTTTTCCACCATGTGCTCCATCTGTCGTCTGTTGACCTCGATCGTTGCCTCGACTATCCTGAAGTTGTAGCCGTGTTCCCTCGCTATCTGCGTTATCGCCATGGTGTCTTTGGGAAAGCACGAGTCGCCGAAGCCGGGCCCCGGGTGGAGGAACTTCGACCCGATCCTCTTGTCCAGGCCCATCCCCCTGGCCACCATGTGTATGTCCGCGCCCACCCTTTCGCAGATGTTCGCCATCTCGTTAATGAAGGATATCTTGGTGGCGAGGAAGGCGTTGGAGGCGTATTTGATAAGCTCCGCGGTCTCGACGTCGGTTATTATAAAAGGCGTTTCCAGGAGGTAGAGGGGGGAGTAAAGGTCCTTCAGGATGGCTACGGCCTGCTGGCTCCTTGCCCCGACGACCACCCTGTTGGGCCTCATGAAGTCCTCGACGGCCGAGCCCTCGCGGAGGAACTCGGGGTTCGAGGCGACGTCGAAGCTGTGAGCGCCGGGCTGCTCGCTATTTATTATCCTCTCTATGAGGCTTCCCGTGCCAACGGGCACAGTGCTCTTCGTTACGATCACCTTGTAGCCGTTTAAGTTTCTGGCTATGGTCCGCGCCACCTCCTCGATGTAGCTTAAGTTCGCCGAGCCGTCCTCCTTCGGGGGGGTGCCCACGGCGATGAATATGACGAGGGACTTCCTTATGGACTCGCCAAGATCCGTAGTGAAGGCAAGCCTCTTCTCCTGAAGGTTCTTGGCGACGAGCTCCTTCAAGCCCGGCTCGTATATGGGTATCTCGCCGTTTTTGAGCGTCTCTATCTTTTTTGCGTCCTTGTCCACGCAGGAGACGTTTACCCCGAAGTCGGCGAAGCAGGTCCCCGTGACGAGTCCCACATACCCGGTACCGATAACGCAGATGTTCATACCTTAAAAACCTCCTTTAATCGCCCTGGCTGGAAAGACCGCAAAGGGTCCCCATATAAAAAACAGAGGGCTCCTTAACAAGAGACCCCCTTCAGGCGTTACTGTGCGTGAAAAAAGATTGCCTGCGACCCCATGTTCCGGATGCACCTTGGAGGGATTTCCGGCGGGTTCCCGGTTCAACACTCAAAGATAGGACGCCCATAGCTCGGGCCTGAGCGGTATTCCTATAAGATATCAGAGCTTTTTGCCAGGTTCAATCTTTTATTTACCACCTCGCCCGTCACCCCGTCACCCCGCCCCCGTCCACCCGTGCCCTGCTGCCCGCCCCCTTCCCGCGTGGATACTCGGACGGGGGTATTAATAGGCGTTCCTGTTTACGAGCCCCTTCCAGAGCGTGAGCCAAAGTATCTTTATGTCGAAGAGGAAGGACCAGTTCTCTATGTAGTAGAGGTCGTGCTCTATCCTCTTTTTGATGTCCGTGTTGCCCCTCCAGCCGTTTACCTGTGCCCAGCCCGTAATGCCCGCCTTCATCCTGTGCCTGAGCATGTACCCGGGGATATTCTTCCTGAACTCGCGTATGAAGACGGGTCTTTCTGGCCTGGGGCCCACGATGCTCATCTCCCCCATGAAGACGTTGAAGAGCTGGGGGAGCTCGTCAAGGCTCGTCTTTCTCAGGAAGGCTCCTATGGGGGTCCTCCTGGGGTCGCCTTTTTCAGCCCACATGGGCCCTGTGGCCTTTTCGGCGTCGGCGCGCATGGAGCGGAACTTGAGCATCTCGAAGGTGTCTCCTCCTATGCCCATCCTCTCCTGCCTGTAGAAGACGGGCCCGGGAGAGGTGAGTTTCACGAGGAGGGCTATAAGGAGCATGAGAGGAGAAAGGGCCGTTATGAAAAAGCCCGAGAAGGCGATGTCGGTAGCCCTCTTGAGTACGAGGTTCCAGCCGTACAGAGGGGTGTTCTGAAGGTTCATTATGGGAAGTCCGTCGAACTCCTCTATGCCGCCTCTCAAGGTCATGAACTCGTAGACGTCGGGTATGACCTTTATATCCACGGCCTCGTCGCCTATGTACTTCAGTATCTCCACTATCCTGGAGTGCTCCTCCCATGGCAGGGCCACGAAGACTATATCTATCTTCTCGCGCACTATAATCTCTTTTATCTCACTGTAAAAGCCCATTACCCTGAGCCCTCTCGAGTTTTTGCCCACCCTGGCCTGGTCGGTGGCGACGACACCCTCGACCTTTATGCCGACCTCCGGGTGTCTTTCGAGTTTATGGGTAAGGTTCAGGGCAGTCTCGCCGTCTCCGACTATGAGGGCGAACCTCAAGTTGTATCCCTTCCTCCTTATGAACCTTAGGGCCTCTCGGAATACCACCCGCTCGAAGCTCAGGAGTAGTATGTTTATCACGGTAAAGAAGAGGAAGACGAGCCTTGAGAACTGGTACTGTCTGAAAAAGAAGGTCAACGCGATAAGCACGATAACGGATACCACGCTGGCCTTTGTAATCTCGTAGACCTCGGAGAGCCTGGTGCCGATCCTCTTGGGCCGGTAAAGTCCGAAGCCCTTGAAGGCGAAGGCCCATATAATCACGATTGGCAGGACCAGCAGGAGATAGGTGGAGAAGGGGGGCACGCCAAGGTAGACGGGTATCAGTCCCGTGGAGAAACGCAGATAATAGGAGAAGAACCAGGAAAAGAGTATAAGTACGATATCCGTTATGAAAAGGAGGTTTTCAAAAAGCTGGCTGTGTTTTTTAAGCATTTTTCACCGGAGGCATGCTCTCTTTGGAGTTTGAGTATCTCTTCCTTTATTCTCTTTTTAAAGAGGGCCGTGTCGAACTCGAGGGCACGAGCCCTGAGGGCCCTGGGGTTGAAGACCTTCTCGTTTTTCTCGAAGAGCTTTACGGCCTCCACGAGGTCCCCGGGTGTCTGTTCGTAGAAGAAGACGCCCGTGGGGGCCTTTGGGGGGCCTGGAGAGCCCCTGTCCGGGCCGTTCATGGGCACGACGGTCTCGAGTGCGCCCCCTTTGCCGTAGGCGATGACCGGAGCCCCCGAGGCCATGGCCTCGAGGGGTACTATACCAAAATCCTCCTCGCCTGGGAATACCAGGGCTTTGCACCTTGAGTAGAGGGCGGATATCTCTTCGTCGGCAGGGGAGCCGAGAAACTCTATGTTGGGCCCGGCCATGCGCCTGAGCCTTTTTTCGTCCTGGCCGGTGCCGGCAATCTTCAATCTTGCGCCGAGGGTGTTGAAGGCCTCGACGGCGAGGTCGAGCCTCTTATAAGGGGCGAAGGCGGAGACGCACAGGTAAAAATCCTCGGGCCATCTTCGAGACAGGTCGAAGCGGGCGCACTCCACTGGAGGGTAGACCACGGTGGAAGGCCTCCGGTAGTATTTGTAGACCCTTTCCGCCACGTAGTCGGAGATGGCGATAAAGGCGTCGACGCGGCTGCTGGAGTTGACGTCCCAGATCCTCAGGTAATGGGCTATAGCCTGGAGGGCCTTACCCTTCAAGCGCCCCACCCTCTCGGGGGCGAAGTAGTCGTTGTACTTGTCCCATATATAGCGCATGGGGGTGAAGATATAGGAGACGTGCACGGTGCCCGGGGGGGTTATGACCCCCTTTGCCACGCAGTGGCTCGTCGATACGACGAGGTCATAGCCGGTAAAGTCGAACCTCTCGACGGCGGCGGGGAAAAGGGGGAGGAAGGTCCTGTAGTGTTTTTTCAACAGCGGGAGTTTTTGGATGAAGGAGGTCTTTATCTCCCTCTTCTCTATGGCCTCGGAAACGGAGCCCGGGATATGCAGGAGGGTAAAGATATCCGCCTGGGGGAAGACCTCGCACAACGCCTCGAGGACCTTCTCCCCTCCCCTCATCCCCGTGAGCCAGTCGTGTACGAGGGCGACCTTCATTTGCCGTAGACCTCTTCGTAGACCTTGAGGGTTTTCCTGGCGGCCGTCTCCCAGCAGAACATCCTGGTCCTTTCGAGCCCCCTTGCCCTGAGGCGCTCTCTCAGGTCCTTATTCTTAATGACCCCGTCCATGGCCCTCGTGATGGCGGCGGTATCCTCGGGGTCTACCGTGACGGCGGCGTCTCCGACGACTTCGGGCAGGGACGCCGCGTTAGAAGTGACCACCGCTGTGGCGCAGGCCATAGCCTCGAGGGGCGGGAGCCCGAACCCCTCGTAGAGCGACGGGAAGACGAAGAGAAGGGCCCCGGAGTAGAGGGCGGGCAGGTCTTCTTCCGGGACCTCTCCTATGAAGCGGACCCTTTCGGAGAGCCCGCTCCTGTCCACGGCCTCGTAGAGCCCTCTCCTCCTCGAGTCGACCTTGCCGGCCATTACGAGGGTCACCTTTTCAAAGCTTCCGAGGGCCGAATATGCCGAGACGAGGCGTTTCAAGTTTTTCCTCTCCTGGTGGTTTCCGACATAGAGGATGTAGTCGCCGGAGATGCCGTATTTCCTCATAACCTTTTTGAGCTTTTCCGGCTCCCAAACCGGCCTGTAGAGGGGGCTCACGCCGTTATATATCACTGCCACCTTGTCGGGGCTTACATTAAGGTGTCGCGTTATCTCGGTCTTTGAGTGCTCGGATACGGTGATAATCTTCCTCGAAAGCCTGGCGGCCCTGGCGATCAAGAACCTGGCGTAGATATGCGCCACGGCGTTCGGACAGGCCTCGGGGAAGAGGTAATACACGAGGTCGTGGATGGTGGTGACAACGGGTCTTGTAGAGATGACGGGCACGTTGAAGCTCGGGTAATGGATGATGTCGGGCTTGAGGTTCGCCATATCGAAGGGCAGCAGGGACTGTTCCCTCAGCGAGTAAACGGGTATCCTGTAGCTGGTGGTGCGGAACTCGAAGTTCGAGTTCCTTTCGAGTTTTTCGCTCTCTTCGTTTACCAGGATGGAGTAGCTGTTTGTCTTGTCGATACTCGCGAGGTTGAGGACAAGGTTCTGTATGTATCTGCCGATCCCCGTGTATCTTATCATCCTTGCGTCTATCGCCACTCTCAAGGCCTTCCCCCGCTCTTCCATTTACCGGTCATTTTATAGTTTTTTGTTTCTCTCAGTCAAATCTTTTCCTCCTGTGAGGGGCTTTTTTTACGGGGATGGTCCCGCTTGGCGCCCGAGACCCGGGAACCTCACCCCGGATGCCGAAGGCCTCACCGCGAAGGACTTATACCCCGCCTGTTTTACCCCCCCTCTTCCCTGCCCCCCTCTGCCCCCCGTTAACCCGGTCTTTCGCCCGTCTTTACCTCTTCCATGCCAAGCCATTCCTCCCACTCCCTGTAGTTTATGGTCCTGAAATACAGGAGCGTTGCGAGGTATACGGCGATGCCGAGGGTCAGGGAGAGGGCGTGGTGCAAGGGCACTGAAAATACGACGAAGAGGGTCAGGACCGTGCTCGCTAAGAACCTCGATAATACTGGAAGGACGTTTACGCCGAGGGCCCTGTGGGCGAGGTAGAGGTTTGCGAGGAGCCCGGCTACGAGGGCTCCAACGAAACCGGCCGCGGCCCCCATCTGGTGGTGTGCGGGCACCAGGACGGCGCAGGCGAGGAGCGAGACCACACAAAGTATTGACCCCACCAGCGTATTTATCTTCTGTCTGCCCGCCGCCGTGAAGGTGTAGAAAAAGACGGTGTTTATGAAATATATCACAGTGCCCCAGACCATTACGGAGAGGGCCGGGGCCGCCGATATGTAGGCGGGGCCGGCCACGAGGCTTATAATCGGCCGGGAGTAAAAGCCGGTAACGAGGGCGATGGGCAGGCCCATGAGGAGCACGAGCTTGAGGCCCCTTGAAAAACCGTGTCTGACGGAGCCGGTTGCCGAAACTGCGTCCCGGCTCATCTTCGGCAAAAGCGTCGTCATTACGGCAACGGGTATTATCCATAGTGAGGATACGAGCCTGAAGGAGAGACCGTAGAACCCGATAGCCTCCTCGCTCGAAAGCAGCGAGAGGAGAAAGACGGGTATTATGACGAAGACGCCCTCGAAGAAGACGGCCGCCCCGAGGGGCAGGGACTCCCTCAGCATGGCAGCCCAGGCGGAGGGGTCGAATTTTATTCGAGGCCTTATAAGCCGTATCGAGTACCAGCCGGCCGCTGCAAACCCCGGTATATTGGCGAGCGAGATGGCGAGGACGAGCCAGACAAGGCCCGTCCCCCTGGAGATAAGCCATACGACTACACCGAGGGTAAGAAGCTCGTTCAAGAAGTTTATCACCGCCGGGCAGCTCATCTTCAGGTTTACCTGGAAGGGGATGTCGAATACGGTCCTGAAGAATATCCCGCGAAAGGAGACGAAGAGGGAGAGCGAGAAGGCGGCGGCGAGAGAGGTGACCTCGGCGGGGTATCCGAGCAGGGCGAGGCTCGCCAGGAGCACGGCGGCAGTAAGGAGCGTAGAGATGAGCCTTATTATAATGGCGTGGCCGAAGGCTACGGAGGGGTTTACGGCCCCCGAGGAGATGTCCCTTGTGGTGAGGGTGGTCAGCCCGAGGTCGGTAAAGATGCCGAAAAAGGTGGTGTAGGCAACGACGAAGGAGTACCTGCCGAAGAGAGAGGGGTCGAGGTACCCGGTAAGGTAGACGAGGAGGAGGATGCTTACGGCCTTGTTCAAAAAATTCCCCGTTATTATAAACGCGCAGTTTTTTACGATCCTTTTACCAGTTGTCATGGCTGCTCTCTATGAGGTTTTACAGACCGGAAAAATCGAGCGGCGCGGCAAGGGACTCGCTCGAGGGCGGCACTGCCGGGCGCTTTAAAGGGTTGAGGATGCGTTATGCGAAGACATTCGGCGGTCAGGGCCGGAAAAATTTCATGCCCGTAAAAGTATGCCCTCTAACCTGCTGGCGCCGAGTTGAACGTTGTAATTTCCCGGGCGGTTATCGGGAAAATTTTTTAAAAATTTTCAGGATTCCAGAAAGAGACCTGATGAGTCCTTCCGAGGTCCCTGCCCTTTGTTACGGCGAATCCCCTGCAACAAAGGACGTCTCCGGCTGACACCCCTCCCCCCCCTCCCCCCCGGTTGCCTCCCCCTATGCACCCTCCCGGATAGCCCCCGGCCCTTCGCCTCACCCTCGGCCCCCACGGTCCCGGAGCCCCCACCCCCCCATCCCACACGCCCCCCTGGCCCCCGGCCCCTTCGAGGCTACTCGGTCCCATTGGTCTGTCAGGCCATGAGTTCTTTGCGCTCCTCGGCCATGACCTTCTTGTATTCGTGCATGACCTGATCCTCGAGCATCTGACGGGTGGACTTGTCGAGGGGGTGGACCAGGTCGCGATATGTGCCGTCCTTCATCTTCTTCGCGGGCATAGCCACGAAGTAGCCAGTTGTGCCCTTTATCACCTTCATATCGCGGACGACGAAGCAGTCGTCGAGCTTTATCGTTACATAGGCCTTGAGTTTTTCGTCACCGTCCACGGGCAGTATCTTGATCTCTGTTATGCGCATATCCATCCTCCATGTTTGATGGTCGTTTTTATGTTTTCAAGATTGAGTTCATCGCTCTTCAGGGCGGAAAAATGCTTTCCGGGCACTGGCTTTAAGGTCCTCGGTTCTTGCATCCCGTTTTTTTGTCGGCTTTTTGGGTAAGGGTCCAATACGGCTTTCCGTCAAAGGGTGCGTTGTGAGTCATAGTTAAAAAATCCATTCTTGGTTGCCGGCCGCGCAAAGCTCTGCTGGGCTTTTAGCGGGCTGAATCTTATGGAGTGACTACCTTCAGTTTAATTGCAACGTCCGTGCCAAATCGTTAGTTTCAAAAAATCTCAAGGAATATTAGAAAGATTTGGTTTTATGTTTATTTTTTATAAATTTTTTCTTGAGATATTTGCACAGCTTCGTGTGCATGGTGCACAGAATTATGTGACATGAGAAAAGAATCCTGGCGCTGCGGCGGGGGCCGAGGAAATAAATCACCCGTTAAATCGGCCTTCATCCCTTGGGCGAAGGTTTAGAGACGGCTAAAAGGGTCCCTGGCGGTGTTTCAAGCGGGGAATTTTAAAGGATAAATACGTTTACAAAAACGGAATCTGTGATATTGTGATATATTAAGAAATTATCTTCGATGCAGGCGAGACTGCCAGGGGAGTGAAAATGACGGATAAGCGCGAAGGCCCCGTTATCTACAGGGCAAGCCCAATAACGGACCACGACATATATCTCTTCAAGGAGGGGAGCCACTTCACCCTCTACAAAAAGCTTGGAGCCCACCCCATGACAATGGACGGGGTCGAGGGGACCCATTTCGCCGTCTGGGCCCCGGACGCCATAAGGGTGTCGGTTGTGGGGGACTTCAACTTCTGGACCAGGGGCTCTCACCCCTTGAGGGTAAGGGACGACTGGTCCGGCATATGGGCGGGTTTCGTGCCCGGGGTCCTGGAGGGCGCCCTCTATAAATACCACATAGTATCGAGGCACAACGGCTACAGGGTGGACAAGGCCGACCCCTTCGCCCTGCAGGCCGAAATCCCCCCCAAGACGGCCTCCGTGGTAAGGCGCCTCAACTACGAATGGAACGACGGCGAGTGGATGACCAAAAGGGGCGGGAGGAACTCCCTTGAGGCCCCCATCTCCATATACGAGCTCCACCCCGGCTCATGGAGGAGAGTGCCCGAGGAAGGGGGTCGCCCTCTCACGTACAGGGAGCTCGCAGGAGAGCTCGTGGACTACATCAAGGAGATGGGCTTTACCCACGTGGAGCTCATGCCCGTGATGGAGCACCCCTTCACAGGCTCCTGGGGCTACCAGGTAACGGGTTTTTTCGCCGCGTCGAGCATGTTCGGCACCCCCGAGGACTTCATGTACCTCGTGGACACCCTCCACCAAAACGGCATAGGCATCATACTCGACTGGGTCCCCTCGCACTTCCCCACCGACGAGCACGGCCTCGGGTTTTTCGACGGCTCGCACCTCTTCGAGCACTCGTACCCTGAGAAGGGGTTCCACCCTGACTGGCAGAGCTACATATTCAACTACGGCAGGAACGAGGTGAGGAGCTTCCTCATCAGCAGCGCCCTCCTGTGGTTCGAGGTATACCACGCGGACGGCCTGCGCGTGGACGCCGTGGCAAGCATGCTCTACCTCGACTACTCGCGAAAAGAGGGCGAGTGGATGCCCAACGAGTACGGCGGCAGGGAGAACCTCGAGGCGATAAGCTTCCTAAAGAGGTTGAACGAGGTCGTCTACGAGAGGCACCCGGACGTGCAGATGATAGCCGAGGAGAGTACGGACTGGCCCGGGGTCTCCAAGCCCATCTACCTCGGGGGCCTGGGGTTCGGCATGAAGTGGAACATGGGGTGGATGCACGACACTTTGAAGTACTTCTCCAATGACCCGCTCTTCAGGAAGTACAACCACAGCGAGCTCACCTTCAGCCTCTGGTACGCCTTCACCGAGAACTTTCTGCTACCGCTATCCCACGACGAGGTGGTCCACGGCAAGGGCTCCATACTCGGGAAGATGCCCGGGGACGAGTGGGAGAGGTTCGCCAACCTCCGCCTCCTTTACGGCTACATGTACGGGCACCCCGGCAAAAAGCTCCTCTTCATGGGCGACGAGTTCGGCCAGGTGAAGGAGTGGTGCCACGATGAGAGCCTCGAGTGGCACGTCCTTCAATACGGGTTTCACAGCGGGGCACAGAGGTGGGTCCGCGACCTGAACCGCTTCTACAGGAACGAACCGGCACTCTACGAGAAGGACTTTTCGCTCGACGGCTTCGAGTGGATAGACTTCCACAACTGGGAGGAGAGCATCATAAGCTTCATAAGGAAGGGCAAAAATACCGAGGACATGGTGCTCGTAGTCTGCAACCTCACTCCCATTGCGAGGCCGGCCTACAGGCTCGGGGTGCCCCTGGGAGGCTTCTGGAAGGAGGTCTTGAACAGCGACGCCCGGGAGTACGGAGGAAGCGGCATGGGAAACCTCGGCGGGGTAAATTCCGAGGACCTCCCCTCCCACAACAGGAACTATTCCGTCAACATAACCCTCCCGCCGCTTTCCACGTTGATGTTCAAGCACTGCGGGTCGTAGACAGAGCAAAAGCGGTAATAAGAAAAAATGGGGAGCGTCCCGTGTCTTACCCCAGGTTTTCCACGTCAGGAAAAGATGGATCCATCCCGTTTTTTACCATGAGATTCCTGTTGGGCTACTTAACAACAATCTTCCTTGCCTTCGCCTCGAGCGCGCACGCCGGGGCAGTGTGCGAGGTGGTGAGTTTCTCCTCCTACGAGAGGGCGGGGGTCGAGTCGGTGGGCGGCATCTTCTTCCAGGTCATAGAGAAGTGTGTTGAGGTGACCATCCGGAACAAGGACACCAGGGCGAGGTGGGCTACGGATTTCGACGTGACAGTAGCTTTTGAGGACGGGGAGGAGAGGTCAAGGCACATTGAGGGCGAGGAGGACCGGCTCGTGAGCCTCGAGCCGGGAGCCGAGCACACAACAGGACTTTGCTTCGGGAGTAGCAGATACAAAGTCCTGAAGGTAGACTGCGATTACTGAGGGGTAATAAAAGAGGAAATAAAACCCGTCCTTCTCAGAGTGCACAAGCTCGCTGACACCACACTCGCCACCCGACGCTCTTGAAGTCACGTCTATTCGCTGTAAACCATTCCCTCCCACCTTGAACCTCCCCCGGTCTTTTTTTCTCTATCCCTTGAAGAGTCTCCGAAAATCGTATAGAGTTAACATAAATCCACGCATTTATACAAAGACTCCGGAGGGGGTTGATGACGGACTTCAAGGGAAGGATCTTACGTTCCATAAAGCTCGACAAGGAGATCTATCGTGAGGTAGAGCACGACGAGACGTCACTCAAGCAGGCAATGCTCGTCGTGGTCCTCTCAAGCATCGCCGCCGGGGTGGGCAGTGTGCCCGGTGGTGGGGGGCTCCTCAGGCTCGTAACGGGCACCGTCGTCTCCCTCATACTCTGGTACGTCTGGGCCTTCCTTACCTTTGTAATAGGCACAAAGCTCCTCCCCTCGCCCGAGACAAAGGCCGACATAGGCCAGCTCCTCCGGACCATCGGTTTTTCAAGCTCCCCGGGGCTCATACGCGCCCTCGGGATCATCCCGGGCCTCGCCCCGCTCCTCTTCCCGGTAGCCGCCATCTGGATGCTCGTCGCCATGGTGGTGGCCGTAAGAGAGGCCCTCGACTACACGAGCACTCTCCGGGCCCTGGGCGTGTGCCTCATAGGGTGGTTAGTGCAGATCATTATCTTCGCCTTTTTCCTCCTCCTCATTTACGGCCGACAGATGGCCGAGATGTAAGGGCGTCAAAAAACATCCATTAAAAAAGGAGAGTAAACCATGAAAGGTCTTGCAAGAAATATCCTGTTCCTCTTCGGCCTTGCACTGGTCTTTGTCATAACGGGGTGCAAGGCGGAGAAGACGGCAAAGGAGACGAAAGAGGTCAAGGAGGTCAAGGTCGTCGGCGAAGAGGTGGACTATGCCTCCGGCGGTATTACGCTAAAGGGCTTTCTCGCCTACGACTCAGCCATGAAGGGCAAACGCCCCGGGGTGATCGTGGTGCACGAGTGGTGGGGGCATAACGAGTACGCAAGGAAGAGGGCGCGCATGCTCGCCGAGCTCGGCTACACGGCCCTTGCCCTCGACATGTACGGCGAGGGAAAACAGGCCGCCCACCCCGAGGACGCGCAGAAATTCTCCTCCGAGATAGCGAACAACATGGACCTCGCTAAAGAGCGCTTTAACGCCGCCGTGGATGCGCTCAAGGCCCACGAGAGCGTGGACCCGGAACGCATAGCGGCCATAGGATACTGCTTCGGCGGGAGCGTTGTCCTCCAGATGGCGCGCTCCGGGGCGGACTTAGACGCCGTGGTGAGCTTCCACGGGGGCCTCGCAACCCCTTCGCCCGCCGAACCGGGTGGAGTCAAGGCCAGGATACTCGTATGCCACGGAGAGGCCGACGAGTTAATACCGGCAGGGCAGGTAGAAGCCTTCAAGGAGGAGATGGACAAAGCCGGTGCAGATTACGAGTTTATCTCTTACACGGGGGCCAAGCACAGCTTCACCAACCCCGAGGCGGATAAATACGCCGCCGAGTTCAACATCCCCCTCGCCTACGACATGGGGGCCGACAGAAAGTCATGGGCCGACATGCAGGGGTTTCTGAAAGACGTCTTCAAGGAATAGACGGATGAAGCCGATGAAGGCCGTAAGGGTCCACGAATACGGGGGGCTGGACGTCCTAAGATATGAAGACGTCCCGATGCCCGTGCCCGAAGGAGGCGAGCTCCTTATACGGGTATATGCCGCGGGAGTAAACCCCTCGGACGCCAAGATCCGTGAGGGCAGGGCCTTCGCCTCCATGTACAAGGACCCCTTCCCCTTAATCCTGGGGTGGGACGTATCGGGCGTAGTGGAGGCGACAGGCAAGGGAGTCGAAGGCTTCAGGACCGGAGACGCAGTCTACGGCATGGTGAATTTCCCTTATCCGGGAGGGGCCTATGCAGAGTACGTGACCTCGCCGGCCTCTCACGTGGCGAAAAAACCCTCTTCCCTCGACCACGTCCACGCCGCCGCCCTTCCTCTCGCAGGGCTAACCGCGTGGCAGGCCCTCTTTGAGGCGGCGGGTCTGTCCAAAGGAGAGAGCGTCCTCGTCCACGCCGCCGCCGGAGGGGTGGGACACATCGCCGTACAGCTCGCAAGGTGTAAAGGGGCCTCGCATATAAGCGGCACCGCCTCGACAAGGGACGAAGAATACTTGAGGGGAATAGGCGTGGACGAGTTCATAGATTACAGGACGAGACGTTTCGAGGAGGTCGTCTCTGAAGTGGACGTAGTGCTCGACTGCGTGGGCGGGGATACACAGGAGAGGTCCTGGCAGGTCCTTAAAAAGGGAGGCATCCTCGTAACGATAATGGAAGAGCCAGAGCCGGGAAGGGCTGAGGAGCTCGGCGTGCGCTCTTCTCGCGTTTTCGTAAGGCCCGACTCCGGAGAGCTTCGCGAGCTCGCCAACGTAGCGGACAGCGGACAACTCGTACCCTCCATCTACGCGGTCTTCCCCTTGAGAGAGGCAAGAGACGCCCACGAGCTCGTCGAGAAGGGCGAGACCCGCGGAAAGATCGTCCTCAAGGTGGCGGATTAGCGAAGCCCACGTCGCCCCCCTCTCCTCTCTCCCTCTCCTCTTTCCCCTCTCCCCCCTCCCCCTGACTATCTGTATACGAGGTCGTCCTTCAACTCGTAGGTATATGGAAGCCCGTTAACCTTCCATCCGCTCACGGTCCTGTGCCCTTTCTCGTCCTCGGGCCCCTCGAAGCTGTCCGTCATGTAGAAGACGTTCTTGAAACCCTCGTTCAAAAGGAGCCTGGCCGCGTTCTCGGCCCTCTTGCCGCTCCTGCACATGGTGATGATGGTGTCGTCCTCCTTGTAGCGCTCCTTGACCCTGGCGACGAAGTCTTTATTTACCTCCCAGCCCGGATAGAAGAGGTGGGGGATGTTCGCTACCCCGTTTGGGAGGTCCGGGTGACCCACAAGCTCGTACTCGGCCCGGCTCCTCACGTCTATGATAAAGGTGTGGGAAGGATTTTTCGTAACCATCTCGTAGGATTCCATCGAGTCAATCCCTTTCGGCTGGCCTGAGGCAAGGGATAAGGCCGGAAGGACGATTAAAACCAGGAAAAGCGCCGCAAGAGCTCTCTCGAACTTCTTCATCTTGAACCTCCATTAATAATCGGAAAATATCCTTTTTAACTCTGACTTGAGCGTCAATCCCTGGAGTCCGTCTCCCTCGTGATGCGGTAGACGGCCCCGGCACGGTCGTCGGAGAGGTAGAGCGCGCCGTCGGGGCCAACGAGGGGGAAGACGGGCCTGCCCCAGGCTCCACCCTCTACGAGCCAGCCCGTAATGAAGTCGACGGGGCTATCAGAGGCCGGCCTTCCGTCCCTGAAGGGGATTGCCACGAGCTTGTAACCCGTTGGTACGTCCCTGTTCCACGAGCCGTGGAAGGCTATGTAGAGCGCGTCCTCATACTCATAGCCGAACTTCAGACCGTATCCGAAGCCGATGCCGAGCGGGGCCGAGTGGGCCTGCATCTTCACCTCAGGGGCTACCGTGCCCTTGCACCTCTCAAGGCTTCCGTAGTCTGGGTCCGGTATTCTATCCCCGTAGCAGTAGGGCCAGCCGTAGTCGCTGCCCCCTTTTATCCTGTTAAGCTCCTCCGGGGGCAGGTCGTCTCCGAGCCAGTCCCTCCCGTTGTCAACGCCCCAGAGCTCGCCCGTTTCCGGGTGGAAGACGATTCCCACGCTGTTACGAAGGCCCGTAGCGTATATCTCGGATTTACCACCCTCCGGGGGGATCTTAAGGACGGCGGCCCTCTTTTTGTCCCTCTCTATGCAGACGTTGCAGCTCGATCCATTGGATACGTAAAAATGACCGTCAGGGCCGATTACCACGGTCCTCGTAGAGTGCCCTCCCCCGGCCGGTATGTCCCCTGAGAGGACCTTTTTAATATCCGCCCTCAAGTCGGTGTCCGTGTCAGTAAGGAGAGTAAGCCTGCCCGTCTCTGCGACTATCACCTCTTTACCCCTGAAGGCGATGGCGTGGGGGCTGTCGAGCCCCGAGGCGAATACCGCTTTTTTATCGGCCACCCCGTCGCCGTTCTTATCGGGCAGGACCACCACCTCGCCGCTACCCGTCTCCGTCACGTAGATAAATCCGTCAGGGCCAACGGCCATGAACCTCGGCCTCGAAAGCCCGGTGGCGAATACACTCACCCTGAACCCCGGGGGCGCGTACAAGAACCTCTCCACGTCAAAGGGGGGGGTTTTTAGCCCAACGGGCACGTCGAGCCTTGTCCTCACGAGCCTCTCCCCCGAAAGGCACTCTCCTGGAAGAGAAAAAAAGACCGCTAAAATGAATGTAAAAACTTTAACAAGTACCAAGATTTTCATAAGAAGCCTCATATTGAGGGAAACTTTTTGAAAAAAGTTTCCCTCAAACTCCCTTCAAAAACTTTTAGCTATTTATCCCGTGGAGGGAGACCCCCTCTTACGCGACTTTCATCTTCCGGGGGTCTCCCTCCGCGGGATAGCCAAAAGTCTTTGGAAAGGGGGTCTGGGGGGAAACCTTTCTTCAGAAAGGTTTCCCCCCAGCTATAATCTCGCCGTCCTCTCGGAGAGTTCCTCTGTGAGGACCAGCACGTTCTCGGAGTAATCTATGGGGCAGTCTATTATATTCACCCCGACGGAGTCGAGGCATTGGGCCACCGTGGTCTTTAGCTCTTCCGCGCTCTTGATCCTGAAACCCCGCGCCCCGTAGCTCTCGGCGTATTTTACGAAGTCCGGGTTCTTGAAGTCGAGTCCGAAGCTCGGCAGCTTCATCGAGTCCTGCTTCCACTTTATCATGCCGTAGCCTCCGTCGTTCACGATCACTGCCGTCAGGTCCACGCCGAGCCTCACGGCGGTCTCGAGCTCCTGCGAGTTCATCATGAACCCGCCGTCGCCGCAGACGCAAAGCACCTTCCTGTCGGGCAAAACGAGCTTTGCCGCCACCGCCGCGGAAAACCCCGCGCCCATGGAGGCAAGGGCGTTATCGAGGAGCACGGTGTTCTGCTCGTAGGCCGGGTAGTTTCTGGCTATCCAGAGCTTGTACATGCCGTTATCGAGGGTGAGTATCCCGTCCTCGGGAACAACGGCCCTCAGGTCCTTTACCAGGCGCTGAGGCTTTACGGGGAAGGCAGGAGAGTCCGCCTTTTCGAGTATATGTTCGTGTAGTTCGGTGGAAATCCTCATGAAATACTCGAAGTCCCACTCCTTTGACGGTCTTACCTGGGCCGTTATCGCCTGGAGGCTGTGGGCTATGTCGCCGATGACCTCGTGGGTCGGGAAATATATGTCGTCTATGGGGGCGGAGTAGAAGTGCACGTGTATGACCTTTCTCCTGCCGTATCCCATCACGGCGGGAGGTTTTTCCGTGACGTCGTGGCCCACGGATATTATTAGGTCCGAGCGGTCTATGGCCTTGTGGAGGAAATCGCTCTCCGATATGGCGGCAGTCCCGATATAGCAGGGGCTTCGCTCGTCTATTACGCCCTTTCCCATCTGGGTGGTGAAAAAGGGTATCTTCGTCTTGAGTATGAACTCCTGGAGCTGGCGTCTTACTCTCTTGCGGTTGGCTCCAGCGGCTACGAGCACGAGGGGGCTCCTTGCGGACTCTATTAGCGCCACGGCGAAGTCAACGGCCTTGTGGTCGGGAGAGGGCCTCCTCGACCTCGTCCTCTCGAGGGGAGCAAGCCCCGTGGGCTCGGAGGCCACGTCCTCGGGGAACTCGAGGTGCACGGCCCCGGGCCTCTCCTCCTCGGCCTTTCTAAAGGCCTCTCTAACGAAGGAGGGGATAAGCTCGGGGCCCAGGACCTGGCGCGTGGACTTGGTGATGGGCTGCATCATCTGCACCACGTTTATTATCTGGAACTGCCCGTGCTTCGACCTCCTCAAGGGCTTCTGGCCCGTTACTACAACAAGGGGCATGCCCCCGAGCTGCGCAAAGGCCACGCCCGTTACGAGGTTCGTGGCCCCGGGGCCGAGGGTGGATAGGACCACGCCGGCCTGCCCCGTAAGACGCCCGGTCGTGGCCGCCATGAAGGCCGCGGCCTGCTCGTGCCTCGTCACCACGAACCTTATCCCGGACTTCCTTATGGCCTCCAGGAGCGCGAGGCTCTCTTCCCCGGGAATGCCGAATATATAGGATATCCCCTCGTTCTCGAGACACTCCACAAAGAGCTCGGCCGCGTTCTTGTTCATAACATTGATTTTAGCCTCAAAACACCATATTGCAAGACCTGGGGGAAAACCTTTCTGAAGAAAGGTTTTCCCCCAGACCCCCTT
>DATEAM010000182.1:0-10480 GCA_035288385.1 Thermodesulfobacteriota bacterium | reverse complement strand
ATGCGCTACGGGGAGAACGCCCTGAAGGTCATAGAGAACGTGAAGAGGAAGCTCGAGGACCTTAAAAAGGGGCTGCCCGAGGGCGTGGAGATAATCCCCGTATACGACCGTTCCGGCCTCATAGAGAGGGCCATAGAGACGCTCAAGGAAAAGCTCATCGAGGAGAGCGTGGTCGTGGCGCTCATCTGCATCGTATTCCTCCTCCATTTGAGGAGCGCCCTCGTGGCCATATTCACGCTACCAGTGGGCATATTAATCTCCTTCATCGTCATGTACTACCAGGGTATAAACGCGAACATCATGAGCCTCGGGGGGATCGCCATCGCCATAGGGGCCATGATAGACGCGGCCATAGTCATGATAGAGAACGCCCACAAGCACATGGAGAAGGCCGGGGAGGGGAGAGACCACTGGGGGGTAATAATGGACTCGGCGAAGGAGGTGGGCCCCACCCTGTTTTTCTGCCTTCTCATAATAACCTTCTCCTTCATGCCCGTCTTTACCCTCCAGGCCCAGGAGGGGAGGCTCTTCAGCCCGCTTGCCTTCACCAAGACCTATGCCATGGCCGCATCGGCCTTCCTCGCCGTGACAATCGTCCCGGTCCTCATGGGGTATTTCATAAGGGGCAGGATACTGCCAGAGGAGAAGAATCCGATAAACAGGTTCCTCCTTTTCGTCTATCACCCCGTTGTGAGGGCCACCCTCAGACATAAAAAGAAGGTTATAGCCCTTGCGGTGGTCGTGCTTGCCTTCACGGCCGTACCCTTGAAAAGGCTCGGGAGCGAGTTCATGCCACCCCTTAACGAGGGGGACATCCTCTACATGCCGACCACGCTTCCGGGGATTTCGATAACAAAGGCCAGGGAGATAGTCCAGCAGACGGACCAGATACTGAAGACCTTCCCCGAGGTCCACCACGTCTTCGGCAAGATCGGCAGGGCGGAGACCGCAACGGACCCGGCTCCTCTCATGATGGTCGAGACAACGATAACCCTCAAGCCCGAGGAGGAGTGGCGGCCCGGCATGACCGTGGACAGGCTCATGGACGAGATGGACGGGGCAATCAGGTTCCCGGGGGTGACCAACGCCTGGACCATGCCGATAAAGACCAGGGTGGACATGCTCTCAACGGGCATAAAGACCCCGGTGGGGATAAAGATAGCCGGGGACGACCTTGAGACCCTCCAGGGGCTCGGGGAGGAGATAGAGGCGGTGCTAAGGGACGTGCCCGGGACCCTTTCGGCCTACTCGGAGAGGGTCGCCGGGGGGAACTACCTCGACTTCGAAATAAAAAGGAACGAGGCGGCAAGGTACGGCCTCACCGTGGCGGAGATCCAGGACGTCATACAGTCGGCGATCGGCGGCATGAACATAACCACCACCGTCGAGGGCCGCGAGAGGTACCCGGTGAACTTGAGGTACGGCAGGGAACTAAGAGACGACATCTCCAAGCTCGGCAGGATCCTCATACCGACCCCGGCGGGGGCCCAGATACCGATCTTTCAGGTGGCTGACATAAGGGTCAGGAAAGGGGCGGCGGACATAAAGAGCGAGAACGCGAGATTGAACGCCTGGGTGTACGTGGACATAAGGGGTATCGATGTGGGCACATACGTCAAAAACGCCATAAGGGCCGTGGACGAGAAGGTGACCGTGCCCCCCGGGTATTCCATCACATGGAGCGGCCAGTACGAGTACATGGAGAGGGCCAAGGAGAGGCTGAAGCTCGTAGTGCCGCTTACCCTTGCGGTAATATTCCTGCTCCTCTTCCTTAACTTCAAGAGCATCTCGGAAAGCCTCATAGTCATGCTCTCCCTGCCCTTCTCCCTCGCCGGGGGCGTGTGGCTCATGTATATCCTCGGCTACAACATGAGCGTGGCCGTGGGGGTCGGCTTCATCGCCCTTGCCGGGGTCGCCGCGGAGACGGGCATAGTGATGCTCCTGTACCTCGACATGGCCTATGAGAGGAAATACCTCCACGGCGAGCTCCGGGGCGAAGAGGACTTGAATGACGCCATCATGGAGGGGGCCTGCCAGAGGATAAGGCCCAAGATGATGACCGTGACGGCCATAATAGGAGGGCTCCTTCCCATCATGTGGGGGTCGGGCACGGGGAGCGAGGTCATGAAGAGGATAGCCGCCCCCATGGTCGGGGGGATGATAACGGCGACCATACTCACCCTCGTCGTAATCCCGGCCATCTACGCCCTCTGGAAGGGAAGGAAGTTCAAGGAACGCAATGGGTAAGGAGGTCCGATGAAAGAGATAAAGGCGTACAAACGCCCTTAAAAGACAGAGGAGGTCATACGCGCCCTCGAGGAGGCGGGGGTTCCCGGGTTCACGGTCGTGGAGGTAAAGGGTCTCGGTGGCGCGGCCGTTCCGGAAAAGGAGAAGTGGGACATGGAGTACGAACAGATGCGCTGCCCGGTCACCAGGCTCGAGATAGTATCCGATGACGCGCAAGCGCAGAAGATAGTCGATATGATAAGGGAGAGGGCCCATACGGGTCACAGCGGCGAGGGGATGGGCTTCGTCTCCGGCATAGACTACGCGATAAGGACAAGGACCGACAAGCGCCGGGGGCGAGCGCGCGACTGGAGTGGGGCATTAAAAAACTTTTTGCTATAATAAGGAGGTAGGGTCATGAAGGGGTTTGAGAAAAAGGGTTTCAAAAAGATTTTTATCCTTGCGGGGTTTTTGCTCGTAAGCGTCTTTGTCGCGGCTACTTATCTCTCGGGAAAGGCCCCCCTCGATGGCGAGGCCGTCGCAAGCGTAAGAGCGGAGCTTGTGTGCATGGTCAATGACACCGTCATGGACAAGCCCCAGATACCGGTGGCATTCGAGGGAAAGACCTATTACGGCTGTTGCGAGGCCTGCGTGGAGGCCATAAAGACGGATCCCGCCGTGCGCTCCTCCGTTGACCCTGTCTCAGGTAGAGCCGTGGACAAGGCGGCCTCCTTCATAATAGAGGGCCCCGCAGGGGAGGCCCTCTACTTCGAGTCACGGGAGACGGCAATAAGGTATATGGAGCCGGGGGCCTGAGTGGCGGTTGAAAAAAATCAAAGGGAGGAGAAGGGATGAAGGGGATTCTTGAATTCAAGGCGTTTATCGTTTTTATCGCCGTATTTTTCCTGGCCGCGGGTATCTCAATGGCCCAGAGCGCAAACGGCGTCGAAAAGGTCGATGATGACATAAAGGCGACCTTCACGGTCTCGCCGACAAAGAAGATGCTGGACCTCTCCCTTACCGACGCGGATACAGGGGACGAGATAAGGGAAGCGAAGGCGAAGGCGACGGTCACCATGCCCGACGGGACCCGCGTGGAGAAGGAGCTGGTGGGGATGAAGATGGGGGCGACCTTCTCCTTCATGAACTCCATCGAAATGATGATCGAGGGGACGTACGTCTTTGATATTTCCGTAAAGACGGCCGAGAAGGACGCGGCCTTTATCTTCAGGTACGAATTCAAGTAAACCACCGAAGGCGCCCTTTGGAGAGAGGATGAAAAAAAGCCCCTCCCGGTGGTCCGGGGCAAGGAGGAGGTACGTGCTCAAAAAGGTCTTCGCCCTCGCGGCCCTGGTATTGCCTTTGACTGCGGGACAGTGTTTTGCCACGGACGCCCCCGCTGGCGAGGCCCCCTACAACAAACACTGTATTTCGTGCCACGGCCCGGCAGGGTCAGGCACGGACAAGGGGCCTCCCCTCGTCCACAGGATATACGGACCTCGAAAGCACGGTAATGCCGCCTTCCGCCTCGCCGTAGAGTGGGGCGTTGGCGCCCACCACTGGTTCTTCGGCGACATGCCGAAGATAAAGGGCGTTACCGAAGAGGAGGTCGATTCGATTATTATTTACATAAGGGCCTTGCAGAGGGATGCCGGCTTCAAATGAAGGGGTTACTATGGAGACGATAAAGTGTCACCACATAAGGTACAGTGAGGCCCCGTCAGACGGCAGCCATCCCGAATGGGAGGCACGGATAGGGGAGGTTCCAGGGGTGGATGGGGTCTGCGTAGACCCTGAGAAAAGGGAAGTCTTCGTCGAGTACGACCTTCTCAGGTGCTGCGAGGAGGCGATAGAGAGTCGGATGGAGAAAATGGGCTTCGTGCTCGAAACAGGCTTCCTGCAGAGGGTCAAGAGGGGGTGGATACACTATACCGAAGAGAACGAGCTCGACGCACTGAGGGCAAAGGAAGGCCACCCCTGCTGCGGCGTGGAGGAACTCGAAAGGAAAAAGAGAGGGCTCAAGTAGCGCAGAAGACCCCCGCAACCGGGCCGCCCGGGCCGCCCGGGCCGCCCGGGCCGGGAAGACCTTGAAGAAAGGAGACGGTCATGGCGATTGGCCCCGTCTGCTCAGATATTATCGTCTTGGGAGGCGCTGTATTCGAATCATCTTAAACGGCTGAAAAGACGGCACCTCCTTTGGTATAGCTATTAACGGCAAGCTGGAGTTCACCGGCGGGGTCAAGGAAGAGGTTTTGAATAAAAGATTGCCGAGCTGACGGGGGGGTAAATAGATGAAGAGCTTGAGCGGGATAATATGGTTTCTCGTAATAGGGGCCTTATTCTACTGGATGATGAAAAAGGGAGGGTGTTGCGGCGGAGGCAGTCACGATCACCAAAGCGGTTCCGACGTTGGTCTGGAACACCGTCACGGGAAGGATTCGAAATAAAGACACAACGGGTGTTGAAACGAAGATGTGTCGTTGCCGGCCCTTTAAAAGTGTCTGTAGCCCGAGGGATGGAGGATTGCCATGAAGCTTTTGGATTGGAAGGTTATAGGACTTTCAACCGGGGCGTTTCTGAGTATCACATTTGTGCTCTGTGTCACCTTTGACCTTATATTCACGGGGCACGCCATGTACGGGGCATGGTACAGTCTTCTGCCTGGATTCAAGTGGCTTACATGGGGGAGTTTCTTTCTCGGCCTTGGGGAGAGTTTTCTCTACGGCATATACATAGGGCTCGTATTCGCGCCGCTATACAATTTATTCAGCATGAGACTGGGGCGGCAGTGACAGGGTAACTGTAAAAAGCCGGGATACTGCAGCTTTGGCGAAGGATTTTTTTACGGAGGTCAAATAGATGGCAAAAGATCCGGTATGCGGGATGGAGGTCGAGCCGGTTGAAGCCGCGGCTAAAAGCGCGTATCAAGGGGAAGAGGTCTATTTCTGCTCGGTCAAATGCAAGGAGAGGTTCGAGGCCTCTCCTGTTTCCTTCATGGTGGCCGCCAAGGAGCAAAAGCCGCGAGCGAAGATGGTCGAAGCGGGTGCTGGAGCAGGAGAGACGGCCAAGGACCCGATTTGCGGCATGGTTGTCGAGAAGGGCAAGTCGCTCAAAAAGGAGATGGGCGGCAGGGCCTACTACTTCTGCAGCGATGGCTGCCTGAGGACCTTCGTTGCGCCGGAGGAAGAGCTCAAAAGCATGAAGCGGCGCGTCTCCATCGCGCTCGCCGGCGTACTCTTGCTTGCTCTCCTCAGGGCCGGGTTCTTCCTGGGACTCGCAGCGGGCGCGACAATACTCACGTGGGCGCCCATACCGCAGCTTCCATGGTTCACGTGGGGCGTCTGGCTTTTCATGCTCGTCACGCCGGTACAGTTCATAGGCGGCTGGGGCTTCTATCGGGGCGCCTATACAGCCGTGGCGAACAGGATGATAAACATGGACTTCCTCATCGCCCTCGGCACCACGGTTGCATATGTCTACTCGGTAATCGTCATTTTCGCCCCCGACATACTGCCGGTGAAAGTTGAGGAGCGCGATGTCTACTTCGAGGTCTCGGCCGTGATAATAGCCTTCGTGCTGCTCGGGAAATACATGGAGGAGATAATCAAGAAGCGCTCGTCCGCGGCGGTGAGAAAGCTCATGGACCTTAAGCCCCTTAGAGCGCGTGTGATAAGGGACGGCCAGGAGATGGAGGTTCCGGCCGAGACCATCGAGGCAGGGGACATGGTCGTGGTGAGGCCTGGCGAGAAGATACCTGCGGACGGCGTGGTCGTCGAGGGGGAATCGGCCGTTGACGAGAAGATGATATCAGGCGAGAGCATCCCGGCTGAGAAGAAGCCGGGCGACGAGGTCATCGGCGCGACAATAAACAAGGTCGGTATGCTCAAGTTCAAGGCAACCCGCGTGGGGTCTGAGACAACGCTGAACCAGATAATAAAGATGGTCGAGGAGGCGCAGGCCTCGAGCGCGCCGATACAGAGGATAGCCGACAAGGTAACAGGCTACTTCGTCCCGACGGTCGTGGGCGTGGCCTTTCTCTCGTTCATCCTCTGGTGGGCCAATGGCAACTTCCCGCAGGGGCTACTGGCCTTCATTGCGGTGCTCATAATAGCCTGCCCGTGCGCTCTCGGCATAGCGACGCCCGCGGCCCTCATGGTGGGCGTGGGAAAGGGCGCCGAGGCAGGCATACTCATAAGGGGCGGGGAGTACCTCGAGAGGGCGCAGAGCCTGAATACCGTAGTCTTCGACAAGACCGGGACCCTTACGCGAGGCGAGCCCTCTTTAACCGACGTCATAGGCGTCGGAGTCACCGAGGACGAGATTCTGACGTACGCGGCCATGGCCGAGAGGGGCTCCGAGCACCCGATAGCCAAGGCAGTCATCAAGGCCGCCGGCATGAAGGGCTTACGAGTCCCCGAGCCCGAGTCGTTCGAGGCGGTACCCGGCCATGGCGTGAAGGTGACAGGCGGTGGAAAGACCATCTTCCTGGGCAACAGGCGCCTGATGGAGAAAAACGGCATCCCCACGGCAGCGCTCGAGGATGACCTCAGGGCCCTCGAGGAGGACGGTAAAACCGCGATGATCGTCGCTGTCGGAGGGGAGGCCAGGGGCATCATAGCCGTGGCCGACACGCTCAAGGAAACCTCGACCACGGCAGTGGCTGCCCTTAAGAAAGAGGGTGTTGAGGTGGTGATGCTCACCGGCGACAACGAAAGGACGGCCCGCGCCGTTGCCAGGCAGGCCGGGATCGAGAAGATAATAGCGAACGTGCTCCCCGGGGAAAAGGCCAGCGTCATAAAGGGGCTTCAGGCAGAGGGGAAGGTGGTCGCCATGGTGGGGGACGGGATAAACGACGCGCCCGCCCTTGCACAGGCAGATATAGGGATAGCCATCGGGAGCGGCTCTGACGTTGCGAAAGAGACCGGCGGCATAATACTGGTAAAGGACGATGTCAGAGACGTGGTCGCCGGCATAAGGCTCTCCAGGGCCACGATGAGAAAGATCAAGCAGAACCTGTTCTGGGCGTTCATATACAACGGCATCGGCATCCCGATAGCCGCTTTCGGTTACCTGAACCCCATAATAGCCGCTGCGGCCATGGCCCTCAGTTCGCTGTCGGTCGTCGCCAACTCGGCCACGCTCAAGGCGTTGAAGATCGACATTTCGTAGCCTTATGGGACGCCATGAGATGAAAGGCCGGCTTCTCCGGGCGTGCCCCGCGCTGACAGCGGCGGCTGACGCGGGCATGAGCTCGGTGACGGTAGAGGGTAACGCCCTTAGGCTCAGGTGGTTCAGGCCTCCCATGGGGGGTGAACACTTAAGGAGGGTCTTGTCCTGGATAACGTGAAGCGGCACAGCATAAGATGCAAGGAGAGCCCTCCCGCCGGAGAAGAGGGCCTGGAAGGGCTCTTAAGGAGCTCATGGGCAGGGCCGGTTTCGTCCTCGAAGACGGTATCGGCGAGAGGCTTAAAAGGGGCTGGATACACTTTACCGAGGAGAACGAAAGGGACGCCCTAAAGCCCGAGTCCGCGTCGAACTTCGACTACGACATGGACAAGAAGAAAAAGGGTGTCCATTGACCCGCCGCATTCAAGGGAGGAGGCACGCCATGGCAGTGGACCCCGTTTGCAGGATGCCCGTTAGCGAGGAGCAGGCCGAATACAGGAGCGAGTACCGGGGAAGGACCTACTGGTTCTGCGCCGCCGGCTGCAAGGAGCGTTTCGAAAAGGACCCGGAGAAGTACCTTGCCGACGAGAGGCCCGATTGGGTCAGGGGTTGACCCGCAGGAGGGCACCACGCATCCCCTCAAGAAGAAATTGAAATAACTTTTCAATTGACATTGATATTCACTTTCGATATAATGGTCCCCATGAAACGCTCGAGGAGGGGGCCATGTGTCTTAAGGGAAAGAAACTTGTCTTACCGCTCGCCTTGTTTATCCTTTCACCCGTAAAGTCATTTGCCGGCAACGGCGCTAACTTCGTCCTCTACGACCACCATACGGCAGAGGCCGGCGAGATGGAGGTCATGCTCATGAACGACCTCGGCCAGGAGCCCGACGGCACCCGCTACGCGGCCCAGATGGTGGAGTTCGAGGTGGGTATTACCGACAGGTGGACGGCCGAGTTCATGGCCGAGGGTCAGAGCACCTCCGGAGAGGGCGGCTATCACGTTACGGGCTTCAGGCTCGAGAGCCGCCACCGGCTCTTCGAGTACGGCACTTTTTTAAACCCCGGAATATACTTCGAGTACGAGTCGCTTGGAGAGGACACCAAGTATCTTATGGAGGTCTCCGGAAGGGAGGACTCGACGGAGGGGGAAAGGTCAAGGCCCAGGGAGAGGGTCCTGGAGACGAGGCTTATCCTCGGTCACGATATTACAGAAAGGTTCGACGTAGCCCTAAACTGGATAAACGAGAGCGACCTTGACACGGGTGTTACGGCCTTCGGTTATGCGATAGGCATGAACTACGGACTATCCCGCGCCGGGGCAAAGGCCGGTGACCACATGGGGGAAGGGGGCGGGCACCACCCGGAGGTAAAACTCGGGCTTGAGCTCTTCGGCGCCCTCGGGGACAGCGACAGGGGGATTACCGCCGACTCCGAGGTCACCCAGCATTACCTCTCCCCCAACGTGATGTTCCATCTGACCGACAGGCTCATGGTGAAGCTCGGGGCAGCGGTGGGGCTTACGAACGTAAGCCAGGATATCTTCAGAACGGCCATAGGTTACGAGTTTTAGGCTGACGGCGTCATGGTGGCCTTCCGGCGGCCTCTGATGGCGGAGGCCGCTGACCGTCGGTCGCAATCTGTTTAATTCAAAAGGAGGTTCAGCCCATGTTCGCGAGTTTTATAATAACATTCAGAGAGGTTTTAGAGGCAGCCCTTGTGGTGGTGATCGTCCTTGCCTATCTCAAGAGGACGGGACAGACGCGGTATTACAAGAACGTATGGACCGGCATTTCAACGGGGGTACTTCTCTCCATCCTGCTTGCCTTCTTTTTCAACATGGTCTACGGGGGGCTTGCCGGCAGGACGGAGGAGATTTTCGAGGGGGCCACCATGTTAGTGGCGGCGGGGCTCCTCACCTGGATGATCCTTTGGATGGCCATGCAGAAAAATATCGCGGGCAAGCTGGAAACGGAGATAGACCGCAGGATAGGCGAGGGACACGCGCTGGGTATCTCCGCCCTCGTGGCCACGGCGGTCTTGAGGGAGGGCGTTGAGATGGTGATATTCATGCAGGCGGCAAGGTTTGCAGGGTCCGCAGACCTTCTGGGGGCCGTCTCCGGCGCCGCCTTGGCGACCTCCCTCGGGTATCTCCTTTTCATGGGTTCGAGAAGAATAAGGGTCAAGACCTTCTTCCAGGTAACGTCCATAATCCTCGTCCTCTTCGCCGCGGGGCTCGTATCCCACGGCATTCATGAGTTCGAGGAGGCTGGTATTTTGCCGTCGATAGTCAAGCCCCTCTATGACATCACCTGGTTCTTAAGCAAGGAGGGGCCCCTGGGGGGCATACTTAACGCTCTTTTCGGTTACACGGGAAGACCATCGCTAATGGAGATGTCGGGCTATACGGCCTACCTTTTGCTCATATTGGTTTTTCTGAGCCAGATAAGGAGGCTTCAGACAGGCAAGGCCGGGGTGCCGGGGTGCGCTAAGACCCTGAAAGGGTGAAAAGACCCGGCCCTTATCATGCCAAGTGCCGGGACTATTTGGTCCCGGTGGCTCAGGGGGGCGTTATTACCCGCAACTCGGGCAGGCCCATTTTCCCTTCCCAACGTCCACGACAATCTGTATCATGTTTTGCATGGACGTAAACCGGGAAAGGAAAAGAATGAAGCTCTCGAGGGTATGCGCCGTCATGGGTCTTTTTATCCTGCCGGCGGGGTGCGCCGTCCTTCCCGTGGCGGTCGTCGTAGGGGCCGGGGGCGGTGTAGCCTATACCGTAACGAACATCGCGTACAAGACCACGAACCACGCGATAGAGGACGTGGAGAGGGCGGCCCACCTGGCCCTCGAGAAGATGGAGATAAAAGAGGTGGAGAGAAGCCCAGCCGGAGACGACGTGAGGATAAAGGCACAGACCGAGAAGCTCAAGATACTTATCGACCTGGAGAAGATAACCCCGCGGGCCACGAGGATAAAGGTGGACGCCAGGAAAGGTGAAGTGCTGAAGGACAAGGCCGCCGCCGTCGAGATAATAGAGCAGATAGAGAGTATCTTGAAATAAATAACGGGGGAAAACTTTCTGA
>DATEAM010000181.1:0-4658 GCA_035288385.1 Thermodesulfobacteriota bacterium | reverse complement strand
TCCTCGGGGCTGAAGTTGGCGTTGAAGTAGTCGTAGAGCCTGTCGAGCCAGTCGAGCTTTGCCCTGAACCTATCCGAGCCGGGATGGAAACCCTGGGGAACGTAGGTGTTTACCACGGGTACCGTCCCTATCACGGAGGATATGAGGCGGGAGGCCTCGGAGCCCCGGTCGTCAAAACCCTTCTTTACGTTCTTTAGCGGCCTCTTGCTGATGATGGCGACCCCGTTATAGGTCTTCTCCCCTGAGTAGGCCGCATAGTATCCCATCTCCTTGAAGGGAGCTTCGGGAAAGGCCTCGTCGGGGACCTTCGTCTCCTGAAGGCACAGTACGTCGGGGGCCTCCTTCTTCAGCCAGTCGATGACTATACTGAGCCTTGCACGGATGGAGTTTACGTTGAAGCTCGCGACCTTCAATGCCCTTTATTTTTACCTTCTTTTTTTTCCAAAGGAAAGCCCGCGCCTCCCCACCCATTGAAGCCGCCCAGGAGCGCGCTCGCATGCTTAAAACCCTTCGATAAGAGAATCGTCGCCGCACGGGCGCTCGAGTGCTCCTCGGTTCAGGTGCAGTAGGCGACGACCTCCCTCTCCGGATCGAACTCTCCGGCCCTCGCCTCCAGTTCCCCCAGTGGGACGCGCACCGCACCGGGAAGCCTTACGTCGCTTTCGGCGTAGTCCTTGTCGTTTCGCACGTCTATAAGGGTTATATCCTCACCCCTTTCGAGCTTTGCCTTCAGCTCTTCCTTTGTGATCCTCGGAGCCTTCATCTCTTCTCCTTTCCTCAAACGGTCATGAAGACCTGACCTCGTCGAAGGTATTCATCCCGGCCCCCTTGTCCATCATCTCCACGATGGCCCTGCGGGAGTCGCCCTCATTAACATCGATTCCCTTTATGGCGTCGATAAGGAGCGTTACTTTGAAACCATTTTTAAGGGCGTCAAGCACGGTCGCCCTCACGCAGTAATCCGTTGCGAGCCCCCCGACAAAGAGATGTTCAATGGCGGCTGCCCTCAGTACCTCGATGAACGATTTGCCTTCCTCGTCGTGCCCCTCGAAGGCCGAGTAACCCTCGTCTTCAAAGGTGTCGCCGGCGCTTATAATGACGGTGTCTCCTGGCAGTTTCAGCCCCGGGTGAAATTCCGCACCCTTGGCGCCCTGCAGGCAGTGGGGCGGCCAGGGCCCCCCGAACTCCTTGAAATGTATCGTCTTCTCCGGGTGCCAGTCCCTCGTGGCGTATATGGGAAGCCCCCAGGCGTTAAAAAGCTCGATATATCGGTTGAACACCGGCACAACCCTGTCGCCTTCGGGCACGGGCAGCGCCCCCCCCGGACAGAAGTCGTTTTGCACGTCCACAATTATGAGGGCCTTCTTCTGCTTCATAAATGAAAACCTCCCCTATAAAGAGGTTATCATGCCGGGGGCTTCTGTCAAGGCAATGCCTGGGGGAAAACACAATCTGTAAGAAAGGTTTTCCCCCAGACCCCCTTTCCAAAGACTTTTAGCTATCCCATGGAGGGAAACCCCCTCGAAAGAAGATTTCTCCAGAGGGGTCTCCCTCCATGTGATAAACAGCCAAAAGTTTTGAAGGGGGGTTTGGGGGTACTTTTTTCAAAAAGTCCACCCAAACTGTTGCAAAAAGCCTCCATTTGTTTTATTTTGTTTTATCAGAAAAAAACCCGGAGGGTTCAGCATATGAAGTTTTTATCGTTCCGTAAAAGGTTCTTTGTCTTTTTCATACTCGTCCTTCTCTTTGCAGCGGGCGCAGATGCGGGGGTGTTCAAGGCCACCCTCGACAACGGGATGAACGTCATCATAGAGGAGGAGCACTCCGCGCCGGTGGTGGCGCTGCAGGCGTGGGTTAGGGTTGGGAGCGCCGACGAGTCTCCCGAAGAAGGGGGGATATCGCACGTCTTCGAGCACATGCTCTTCAAGGGCACACAGAAGAGGAAGCTCGGGGAGATCGCGAGCGCCATAGAGTCCGTTGGCGGCGACATAAACGCCTACACCTCCTTCGACAACACGGTCTATCACCTCGTGGTCCCGGCGAGGCACTTCCCCACGGGCCTCGACATCCTCTCCGACGCCATCCAGAACTCCGCCTTCGACCCGGCGGAGCTCGATAAAGAACTCGAGGTCGTCCTCGAGGAGATACGCATGAACGAGGACAGCCCCTTAAGGACGATGTACAAAACGCTCTTCTCCACCGCCTACACCACCCACCCCTACAGAAAGCCCGTAATAGGGACCAGGGAAGTGATTGGCGGACTCACGAGGCAAGACATCATCGATTTCTTCAATAAGTGGTATGTACCCAACAACATGACCTTCGTCGTGGTGGGAGACGTTGACACCACTGAGGCCCTCGGGGCCGTTAAAGAGGCCTTCAAGGATTTCAAGAAAGCGCCGGACCCCCACGAGGCCCGTCCCGTCGAGCCCGCCCAGACAGGGCTCAGAAGGGAGATAAAGTCCCAGGAGATAAAGGAGACCTATTTCGCCATGGCCTTCCACATACCCGGGGTGATGGACACGGACACCTACGCCATAGACATGCTCGCGAGCATACTCGCAGACGGGGTGAGCTCGAGGCTTTACAGGAAACTCAAGATCGAGGAGCAGCTCGTCCACAGCATATCCGCCTACCCCATGAGCCTCAAGGAACCGGGGCTCTTCCTCATAAACGGGAGGCTCGACGCCGCGAACTTCGAGCGCGCCCTTACCGAGATACTCTTCGAGATAAAAAAGCTCGGGCAGGCCGGGCCCGACCCGGACGAGATGGAGAGGTCGAGGACGGGCCTCGAGAGCGGCTTCGTCTACTCGCGAGAGACGATGGAGGGCATAGCGATGAAGCTCGGCTACTTCGAGACCACGGCAGGAGACTACCTCTACGAGAAAAAGTACCTCGAGGGCATAAAGGCCGTCACTAACGGGGACATAAGGCGCATGGTGGAAAAATATTTCGATGAGCAGAAGGTAACGGTCACCGTGCTACACCCGGAGGAGGAGCCCGTTAAGGACGCACAGATAGAGAGCGTCATAAAAGGGGCGGAAGATAGGTTCACGGAGTTCAAGGCCTCCCTGACCGACGGTAGCGTGACGACGAAGCTGGAGCTCGAAAACGGCATAACGCTTGTCGTTAAGGAGGTCCACGCCAACCCCACGGTGGCCTTTTACGCGGCCTTCCCCGGCGGGCTCAGGTTCGAGGTCAAAGGAACAAACGGCATTGGGGGCTTCGCCTCATCCATGCTTACGAGGGGGACCGTTACGAGGACGAGGGAAGAGCTCGCAAGAGAGGTGGAGGGCATGGCAGGCTCCGTGGGCGGTTTTTCCGGCAGGAACTCAACGGGCGCGAGCGGAAAGTTCCTCTCCAAGCACTTCGACAGGGGAATCGAGATCTTCGCCGACGTTATAAAGAACCCCACCTTCCCCGAAGAGGAGATCGACATCCTCCGTGAGGACGTGCTGGCGGAGATAAAGGCCGAGGAGGACAACCTCCCCTACTACACCTTCAAGCTCCTCCTCGAAAAACTCTACCAGAAGCACCCCTACGGCATGCCGACAATAGGCACGGAGGATACGGTAAAGGGTTTCAGCGCCCGCGACCTTAAAAAATACCACGAGAGGTTCTTCGTGCCCGAGAGGATGGTCCTTACGGTAGTTGGAGACGTCAGGACGGACTACGCCGTGGAGAAGGTAAAGGAGGTCTTCGGCGATTTTACGAGGAAGGCCAAAAAGCTCCCCTCCCCTCCCACCGAGGCCAGGCAGACGGAGGTAAGGGAGGCGGGGGAGACGAAGGAGAAGGAGCAGACGCACATAGGGATTGCATTCCTCGGCACGACCATCGGCTCCGAGGACAGCTATCCGCTCGCCGTACTCTCCGAGGTCCTCTCGGGCCAGGGAGGGAGACTCTTCGTGAATTTACGCGACAAGAAGAGCCTCGCCTATTCGGTGAGCGCCTTTTTAAGGGACGGCGTGGACCCCGGGTTTTTCGGACTCTACATAGCGAGCGCGCCGGAAAAGAAGGCAGAGGCAGTGGAGGGGCTTCTTGAGGAACTAAGGACGATAACCACGGAGCCCGTAACGGAAGAGGAGCTCCACAGGGCCAAGAACTACATCATAGGGAGCTACGAGATAGGCCTACAGGACGTATCGAGCCAGGCCTCCGACATGACCAATAACGAGCTCTACGGCCTCGGCTACGACTTCCAGAAGAAGTTCGCCGAGAAGATAGAGGCGGTGACTACCGAGGACGTCTTGAGGGTTGGCAGGAAGTACATAGACCTCGACGCATACACCATATCGGTGGTGGGGCCTGAGGGGGAGGAGATGGAGGAGATAAAGGAAGGGGAATAGGCAGTTTAGCAGGATTGGCAAAGCAACTCCCTATGGCTCACTTGACGCCTACCGACCGAGCGGAAGAATTCGGTTTGCTGAAGAGTTGCCGAAAAGATTGGCCGGAGAGTCGAATCGAAAGGCAATTAATGAGAAAGTTTGAAATATGCGTCAAAGGGCGGAATTTTCTGCTCAAGGAAGATGACGAGGCAAAAAAATTCGGCTTTTACGCGGCCAGATTTATAGAGGCGCACGATTCGTCAACCGCCGCGAAGATCGTCATGGATTCGTTCAGGGACGAACTCAAGGGTATCGTTGTGAACGACAAATCCG
>DATEAM010000180.1:0-3520 GCA_035288385.1 Thermodesulfobacteriota bacterium | reverse complement strand
GTATTGTCCGTTCTTTCCCTTACGGCTATTCGGAAGTACTCGGGCCCGAGGCCCCTGAAGTCGCTCAAGTCCCTTATGAGTAATCCCTTTTCAAGGAGCCCGGCCTTAAGCGTTGGGGCCGTAATCGAGGGCTCGAGTATCTTAATCATGAAAAAGTTCGCCGCCGCGGGGAATACCTTGAGCCCCCTTATTTCATTAAGGGAGTCTTGCAGGAATTCCCTTTCCGTTGCAAACCACCTCCGTGTCTCTTCGATATAAGGCCTGTCGGAGAGGGCCCCGATTCCGGCGGCCCTGGCAAAGGCGTTAACGGACCAGGGGGGCATGTGCTCGGAGAGTCTTTCGATTACGTGGGCGTGGGCGATTGCGTAACCGAGCCTCAGGCCCGCAAGCGAGAAGAACTTGGTCATGGACCTCAAAACCACGAGGCCTTCAAACCCCGGGGTTTCCTTTTTAACGGAGTCGGCCTCGCAAAAGTCCATGAAGGCCTCGTCGACGACCGTAATAATGCCGAGGGTCTCCGAGACCCCTATGAGCTCAACCATAAAATTTTTTTCAAGGAGCACGCCCGTGGGATTGGAGGGGTTTGAGATATAGAGGACCTCGGGGAGGGTCTTTTCGAGGGCGGCCTTGAGCCTTTTTAGCTCCGGGGCAAAGCCTTCCTCCTCCCCTAAGAGGTGCTCGAAGACCTTGCAGCCAGAAAGGGCGAGGCTCGTCCTGTACTCGCTGAAGGCCGGCTCCACGATAAGGGCCGTTTTTGGTCTGAAGACGCGGGGCATGAGGTATATGAGCTCGGTAGAGCCGTTTCCCGGCAGGATGTTTTCCACGCCGAGGCCGTGGAAGGAGGAGATGGCCTTTTTAAGCTCCCCTGAGCCGGGCTCGGGGTAGGAGGAGATGTTGATTTTTTCCTCCAACGCCCCCTTTACCGCCTCTTCGGCCTTATGCGAGGCCCTGGGGTTGACGCTCGCGCTGAAGTCGATTATTGCCCCGGGTGAAACCCCGGAGCCCCGGGAGGCCCCCCATATGTCTCCGCCGTGGCTTCCCTTCATCTTCCCTAATCCTCTATGCCCACAGTCGCCCTCGCGTCCACGGCCAGGACGCCCTTTTCGTATACCATGAGGGGGTTTATCTCCAGCTCCTTTATCCCGTTGGTGCCCTCGACTATTTGAGAGAGCTTTACCATGACCTCGGCCACGCTCTCTATGTCCTTTACCGTGTCGCCCCGGTAGCCCGTAAGGAGGGGAAAGCCCTTTACCTCGCTCATCATCTCGAGGGCCGAGTCCTTATCGAGGGGGCCGAGCCTGAAGCTCACGTCTTTCATGAGCTCGACGGCGATACCTCCTGTGCCGAACATGACGGTCGTGCCGAACTGTTCGTCCTTTATGGCGCCGACTATCACCTCCACGCCTCTGGGCACCATCTCCTCGATGATAAAACCCTCGATGACGGACATCGGTTTTTCGTCGGCCACGTGGAGTATCATCCTGGCCCAGGCGTCCTCCATCCCCTTGCGGTCGCCTATCCCGACCTCGACCCCTCCAACGTCGCTCTTATGGAGGATGTCGGGGGAGACGACCTTCAGGACAAGGGGGTAGCCGACCTCCTCGGCCACATCCATCGCCACGTTCACGTCCTTTACCACCCGGAACCTCGGCACGGGGATCGTGGCGAGCCTCAGGACCTCCTTGGCCTCGGGCTCGACGAGCACGGTCCTTCCGAGGCTTATCGCCTCTTTTACTATCCTTTCAATCGCTGCCAGGTCCATAGAAGAATATTATGAGAGCTCTCTCCTCCTCCATATCAACGCGGCCGCCCTGGCCGCCTCGTCGGGGGAGGGGAATACGGGGAGGCCCGAGGCCCTGAAAAGCGCAAACTTCGACCTTGTGAACTCCCCGCCGGGGGAGCACAGGAGTACCGGTTTATCTATAATACGCGCCCTCTGGGCAAGCACGCCTGCGAGGTCGTCGGTAAGCGCCGGCGGCCCCCAGAGGGCGGCCACGATGGCGATGTCATAGTAATCGCCCGTCATGGTGCTCTCCAGGGCGCGGCCGAAGAGCTCGTCCGTTGCGCTGCCCGTAAGGTCCATGGGGTTGGCCATGGAACAGTAAGGCGGGAACGCCCACCTGATGTCCTCTTTGACCTCGTCGGAAAGAGGCGGGACCTCAAGGCCCAGGGCCGAGCACCTGTCGGCTATCCCCACGCCCATCCCCCCGCCGTCGGTTATTATCATCACGCGCCGGCCCCCTCTCTCCCCTTTTGTTGCGGGGGCGCTGCCGAAGACCTTGCATGCGCTTATGAAGTCCTCGTAGCCGTCGAGCTCGAGCACTCCTGCCTTTCTGAGGGCCGCCCTGTAGACCTCGTAGTGGCCTGCCATGGCCCCGGTGTGCGACCTCGCGGCCGCGGCGGCCTCAGGGGTCTTTCCCACCTTTATGGCCGTAACGGGCTTGGCTTTGCTGCACCGCGAGGCGGCCTCGACAAAACGCCTCCCGTCGGAAACCGACTCCATGTATATGGCCACGGCCCGCGTTGAATCGTCCCCGGAGAGGAACTCGAGACAGTCGGACTCGTTCACGTCGATCATGTTCCCGTAGCTTACGACCCGGGCCACCCCTATGCCCTCGGCGGCGAGCTCGTCAATGGCCGTTACCGCGAAAGAGCCGCTCTGGGAGATGATGGACAGCCCCCCGGGCCCTGGCCTCTTCATCCTGTCGGGGGGGATGAAAAAGGTATCGAGCCTCGAGACCGTATCGTAGATGCCCATGCAGTTGGGCCCTATTATCCTGACCCCCTCTTTCTTTACGAGCTCATGGAGCTCTCCTTCGAGGCCCCTGCCCTCTTCGCCCGTCTCTTTGAAGCCGCCGCTTATTATTATCGCACCTCTGACCTTGCCTCCAGAGCCCTCGATGATGCCAGGGACGAGCTGGGCTGGCACGGCAAAGACGCACACGTCTATCTCAGAATCCACCTCGGCGAGCGAGGGATAGCACCTGAGCCCCTCTACTGAGTCGTGCTTCGGGTTTACGGGATAGACCGTGCCGGCAAAGCCCGAGTCCTTGAGGCTCCTGATGATTACGTTGGAGATCTTACCCGGGGTCGCCGAGGCCCCCACGACGGCCACAGTTTTCGGGTTGAAGAAAAAATCCATCGCTTGATTTCCCTCGCCAACCCTGTGGGGAAAAAAAATTAAAAAAAACAGGGGGCGCCCTTCGTCTCTTCGTCTGTCCATCCCCCCCGGCCCCCCGGCCCCTCGGGCCCCCCCGGCCCCTTAAGTCGACCCGTTAAAAAGGCCTACTTGCCCTCGTCGAGCTTGAAGGCCACCTTGAGTATCACCTGGAACTCGGTCACCTTGCCTTCTACAATCCTGCCGTGCTGCTCGGTGACCTCGAACCACGCAAGGCCGTGAAGGGACTTGCTCGCCTTGTCTATGACATTTCTTATCGCGTCCTCGTAGCTCTTCGCCGATACGCCCACGAGCTCGATCTTCTTGTACACCCTTTCCATATAAGCCTCCTTTCTTTATTGC
>DATEAM010000179.1:0-5379 GCA_035288385.1 Thermodesulfobacteriota bacterium | reverse complement strand
CTTTCTGAAGAAAGGTTTCCCCCCAAACCCCCCTTCCAAAGACTTTTGACTATTATCCTCAGGAGGGAGACCCCCTCTTGCGCTAATTTCATCTCTCGGGGGGCGGGGGGTCTCCCTCCTGAGGATAGCTAAAAGTTTTTGAAAGGAGCCTGAGGAAAACTTTTTTCAAAAAGTTCCCCTCAGTATAAAAGAAAGGAGTTTTTTCCGTGTCTGTAAGGGATGAGATGTTGGAGATGGCGCGTTTGGCCAAGGAGGCCTCTTACGGGGTTTCGAGGCTCGGTACCGACGTCAAGAACCGTGCCCTCGAGGAGATGGCCTCTGCGATCGAGAAGAACTCGGGTTTCTTGAAGGAGGAGAACGAAAAGGACCTCGAGGGCGCAGCTAAGGGGGGCATGTCCGCGGCCATGATGGACAGGCTCACGCTTTCGGACAAGGTCATATCGGGCATGGCCGAGGGCCTGAGGCAGGTGGCCGCTCTTCCCGACCCAGTGGGCGAGGTCACGGGGATGAGGAGGATGCCCAACGGGCTTGTCGTTGGCAGGATGCGCATACCGCTCGGCGTCATCGGCATCATATACGAGTCGAGGCCCAACGTTACGGCGGACGCGGCCGGACTGTGTCTCAAATCGGGCAACGCCGTGATTTTGAGGGGAGGGAGCGAGGCGATAAACTCCAACAGGGCGATAGCGCGCGTGCTCGGCGAGGCCTCTAAAAGGGCGGGGGTGCCCGCCGGGGCCGTTCAGGTGGTGCCCACACCCGAGCGCGAGGCGGTACTCGAGATGCTCAAGCTCGAAGAGTACATAGACCTCATCATACCGAGGGGGGGCGAGGGGCTCATAAGGTTCGTGGTGGAGAACTCTCGGGTGCCCGTCATAAAACACTACAAGGGAGTCTGCCACGTCTACGTGGACGAGTACGCCGACATGGATAAGGCCGAGGCTATCGCCTACAACGCGAAGGTCCAGAGACCCGGGGTGTGCAACTCCATGGAAACTCTCCTCGTGCATGAGAAGATCGCCGGGGAATTCCTGCCGCGCATACATGAAAGGTACAAGTCGGCCGGCGTCGAGTTGAGGGGCTGCGCCAAGACGGTGGGAATTTTAAAAGAGATAAAAAGGGCCACCGAGGACGACTGGGCGGCCGAGTTCCTCGACCTTATACTCGCCGTAAAGGTGGTCGAAGACATGGACGAGGCGATGGCCCATATAGCCCGTTACGGTTCGCTCCATACCGAGGCGATCGTTACCAGGGATTACTCCAACGCCCAGAGGTTCCTTAGAGAGGTAAATTCCTCCACGGTCCTCGTTAACGCCTCGACGCGTTTTTCCGACGGTTTCCAACTCGGGCTCGGCGCCGAGATAGGCATTTCCACCACGAAGATACACGCCTTCGGCCCCATGGGGATAGAGGAGCTGACCACGCGGAAGTTCATCGTATACGGCGAGGGGCAGGTAAGGGAATAGGCAGAGGGTCTTCGCCCGGCGGGCTTTTCTTCAAGAAAAACACTACAAAAGTTACCGCACTATGAAAAAAATTCAGCATAAATAGGGCGCAGATGGCTTGTGGCTTAAAGAAAGCAGTTGAAATTCAGGCGCTTATGTTTTGGCACAGGTATTGCACATTATAGACAAACGGGTGGATTTATTGTACAATAAGTAAGCGATCCCCCGTACAGGCCCAAGTATTGCTTTCCAGTAAACTCCCGGAGGTGGACCAGTGGGTGTAAAAGGAAGACTTGCCGACATGGGTCTCGTGGATATCGTCCAGGTATTTGTCGCCGAGCGCAAGACCGTGGCCGTGCACCTTAACTCCGAGATGGGCTTCGGTCACGTATACATAAAGGACGGCAGGGTGGTCCATGCCGCATACAGGGACAAGGACGGCGTGAACGCCCTTAGAGAGCTCCTGGGCTGGAAGGACGGGGAGTTCGAGGTGGAACCGGACATAGAGAGCCCGCGCGTGACCATAGAAGAGCCCACGGAATCTCTTCTCTTCGAGGGCGTAATGGGCCTCGATGAGAGAGGGACAAAGACAGCCGAGGTCGCAAAACCCGCCGCCGACATGGAGTCCGCGAGACTCATCAACAGGCTTCTCGAACTCGGAATCCTGGAGAAGATTTAAAAAATGAAGAACGGTGCGAAGAACGCCGCCATAATCGGCGCCAACAAGGAGGGGCTCAAGCTCCTGCCCTTGCTCTTGAGGGACCCGAACACGAAGGTGCGCGTCATAGTCGACCCGAACAGGGACGCGATGATCTTCAAGCTTAACGAGCTCGGCTACAGGCTCTCGAGCAGGCTCGACATAAAGACCACCACCGACTTAAACGACCTCAGGAAATTCCCCAACCTCGACATAGTGATAAACGCCCTTCAGGACCCGGCGGTCTCGAAGTTCCTGGAGGCCCCGGAGTTCAAGGACGTGGAGAAGCTCGGGCCCCTGTCCACGAGGCTCGTCTGGGGAGTAAGGGCCTCAGAGGGAGGAGAGGGCGCCGGGGACAGGGAGCAGGTCGAGGTCCTCGCCTCGCTGCGCGAGATAGTCGATTCGGTGCGCCTTATAATAGACAGGAAGGAGCTCCTCTCCTTAATCCTCAAGCTTGCCATAGAGTCCACCCATGCCGAGTGCGCCTCCATAATGCTCGTCTACCCCGATGAGAAGGCCCTCAGGGTGGAGACGGCCAAGGGTATCGACGTGGAGTTCGCCAGAAGGATCAGGGTCGCCATCGGGGAGGGCATCTCCGGCAAGGTCGCCGCAAGCGGAAAACCCGTCATCGTCTCGGGACGCGCAAGCTCCGAGGAGTTCGTGCAGCCCGTCAAGAGAACCGACGTTAAGAGCGCCATGTGCGTCCCCCTCAAGATTAACCGCGAGGTGATAGGGGTCATCAACGTCAGCACCGGAGAGTCGGGGTACGCCTTTACAGACAACGACCTTAGCTTCCTCGTGGAGCTCGCCGTACTCGCCGCAGAGGTCATCGAGAGGTCCAACGAGTACGAGAGGCTCAGGGCTGATGCCGCCAAGTACGGCTTCTGGAGGGAGATAGAGGGCGTTATGGCCACCGACCTCCCGCTGGAAAAACGCCTCGGCAACCTCGCCAGGAAGGTGGTGGAGATAGTGCCCGGGTTGACGTGCCATATCTATCTTTACGACGAGGCCACGAAAGGGCTCCTTCTCAAGGCATCGAGCACAAGGGAGGCCGCGGGCCTCGGGCTCATGGGCATAAGGCCCGGCGAGGGCATAGAGGGCTGGGCCATGGAGAGCAAGAAGGACGTCTTCCTCGTCGACAGGAACGGCGAGAACGACGAGAAGAGGGTCTACCTGTCGCTCCCCATGGTGCACGAGGACACTCTCGTGGGGACATTGAGCGCACAGATAGTCTCCAGCCAGGGACTCTCCAAGTACCACGAGTCCTTCTTGAAGGACATAAGGTCCTTTGTCGCCAAGAGCGTATACGGCCTCGAAGAGCGAGAGAGGGAGACCGAGAAGAGGAAAAAGCTCTCCGGCGTGGACGAGGCCGGGTTCGCGATGATTTCCATCCCGGACGCGCAGGCGCTATTGAATACGATAGCGAGGAAGTCGGCCTCGATACTCTCGGCGGACGGGTCGCTCTTCAGGATGAGGCAGCGCGGCACTCAGAAGTTCCAGACAGCCTCATCCTCTGGCCTCGAGGACAGGGACGTAAGGCAGCAGTTCCTCCCCCTTGAGAAAGAGACGGTCATGGAGGTCCTGAGGAAGGGAGAGCCGGTGGCCAGGGAGTTCTCCGGGGAGCTGAGCCCCTACATAAAGTCCGTCCTTTCTCAGCCCCTGAAGTCAGAAGGCGAGGTCCTCGGCGTATTGACGCTCTTCAACAAGAGGTGCGAGGGGCAACTCCATCCCTGCGCCTTCTCGGGAACCGACAGGGAGATTGCCGGGAGGTTAGCGGTCTACGCCGCAAAGGCCCTCGAGAACATCCTCAGGAAAGAGGAGGTCGTCGTCAAAGCCGAAGAGGTGGAAAAGCCGGAGGATGTGTTAAGGCCCCTTGCCCTCCTGGAGAAAAAGGTCGAGCAGGAGCTGAACCGTTCGAGGAGGCTCGACCAGTCCATGGTGCTCGCCACCCTGAGGGTCGCCGGGCTCAAGGACCTGGCCATAGACAACAGGGACGAGCTCGAATCGAGGCTCATGGACTGCCTGAGGAAAAAGACAAGGAGCTTTGATTTCGTAATAAAGTTGAACGAGGAGCTTACCGGGCTTCTCCTGCTCGACACGGGAGAGAAGGTAAGCCGCGTCATAGAGTCAATAGCCGCCGTACTCAACGAAGACCCCGTCCTTGGCAGGGCCTTTGCCGAGGGCAAGCTCGACGTCTTTTACGGCTACGGCGTCTTCCCCGGCGACGGCGACTCCTTCGCCGCGCTTTACTCGAAGGCCTCGAGGCGCGAAAGACTGGACCTCGACAGGTCCTATGAGAGCGAACTCAAGTCCGACGTCAAGTGACCGGGCCGAACACCCCGACATGGAAAAACCCCCTCCCGCGGAAAACCCCCGTTTTCTTATTTCTCTTCTTAATATAAGCGTCCTGTAGTAGTATAATTCAAGAATGGTTACCGTAAGGTTCTTTGCGATGCTCAAGAAATTCGCCGGGGCGGAGACGAGGGAGTTCGATGTAAAGGCTCCGTTAACGCTCGAGGAATTCAAGGAGGTCTTGAAGAAGGAGGTCCCCGGACTCTCCGCCGTCCTTGATGGCCGCTCGCTTCTCATCTCCGTGAACCAGGAGTTCGCCGGAAAGGGCGCCGTCATAAAGGACGGGGACGAGGTGGCGCTGCTGCCGCCTTTTTCAGGCGGCTAATGGAGGGTGAAGGTAACGCAATGGCCGAACTCGTAAGGATTCAGACAGAGGGTTTCTCCGTGGAGGAGACCGTCGAGGAGGTGAAGAAAGCCTCCAGAGGCATAGGAGCGGTGGTGAGCTTCCTCGGAGTAGGCCGCGACGTCTCGAAGGGCAAGGAGATAGAGGGGCTCGACTTCGAGCACTACCCCGGTATGGCGGAGAAGAAGCTAAAGGACATAAGACAGAGGGCGTTAAAGAACTTCGACATAACCGAGATGGCCATAGTGCACAGGACCGGGGCGATAGATATCGGAGAGGACATAGTGCTGATAGTTGCCGCCTCCGCGCACCGGAACGACGCCTTCATGGCCTGCGAGTGGGCCATAACCGAGCTTAAAAGAACGACCCCCATATGGAAGAGGGAGACGACCAGGGAAGGGGAGGTCTGGGTCTCCGAGACTCCATAGCCTTTCTTCCCCCTTTTCTAAAGGGGGACTGAGGGGGATTATCAACGGCTCTGCTTTGGAAGGGTGGCCTCAAGCTTCCAGATCAATGAGGGGCTTTTTTCAGCAACCTTTAAAGAG
>DATEAM010000178.1:0-4322 GCA_035288385.1 Thermodesulfobacteriota bacterium | reverse complement strand
CCCACCTTGGCGCGACGAGGTATCTCTCGGGGGTGTCTCCCACGAGCCTGTGGATAAGGGTCTCCGGCGGCATCAGCTCGAGACATTCTACCACGAGGGTTGCGTACTCTTCAAGGCCGAGGACTTTTAGCTCACCTCTATTGTAGGCCTCCTCGAGGGGCGTGCCCTTTACGACCTGGAGCTGGTGGAACTTTACGCCCCAGGGGCGAAGCCCTGAGAGGAAGCGCGCCGTGGAGAGCACTTCCTCGCGCCCCTCTCCGGGAAGCCCGATGATGACGTGGGCGCAGACCTCGAGGCTCCTGTCTCGCGCCCTCTTCACGGCGTCCTCGAACGCCGCGGCGCCATGGCCCCTGTTTACGCGCTCGAGGGTCTTGTCGTTGGCGGACTGGAGCCCGAGCTCGAGCCATAGGTCTTTTTGCTTCTTTATTTCGACGAGGAGGTCGAGTATGCGCTCTCCGGCGCAGTCGGGCCTCGTGGACACGGCGAGCCCTACGACGTCCTTATGGACAAGGGCCTCCCGATAAATCCTTTCAAGGTGGTCGAGGGGGGCGTGGGTGTTCGTGTTTACCTGGAAGTAGGCGATGAACCTCTCGGCGCCGTGGCGCCTTCTCACCCTTTCCATCCCGGCCCTCAGCTGCTCGTCAACTGAGAGGGTTCTACCCTTGAAGTCTTCTGGCACGAGGGTAGAGGGATCGCAGTACGAGCACCCGCCGTAGCCGATTGTGCCGTCCCTGTTGGGGCACGTAAGATGAGAGTCTATGGTGACCTTGAAGACCTTCTGGCCGTACCTCTTCTTCAGGTATCCGGAGAGGGGGTTGTAGCGGGTCACCTTGTCAGCCTCTGGATTCATCAATAACAATCCTGGGCTCCACGACCATCGTCTTATATTCCTTTACCGTAACGGCCCCGGGCCTCGCCCCCCGGGGCTTTTTCACGTACTTCGCCTCGGCGTAGAGGACCTCGGCCTTCTTCGTGTCCCGGGCCTTCGAGTAATAGGCCGCGATGGAGGCCGCCTCGGTGACGGTCTTTTCCGTTACCTTCTTGCCCGCCGCCTTTATGAGGACGTGGGAGCCGGGGATGTTGGCGGCGTGGAACCAGAGGTCGTTCTCCTTCATGTGCTTCTTGACTATGAGGTCGTTTCCCCTGGCGCTCTTTCCGCACAGGACCGTGAAACCCTCGGTGGAGGTAAACCTCCTTATCGGTTCTCCTTCGCCGGCCTCTCTCTCGGCGGCAGTCTTGCCCGAAGGGGCCTTCAGGTATCCCCCGGAGACAAGCTCTTCTGTTAGTTCGTCCATGTCCTCCTCGGTCTCTATGTTCTCCCACTCGTACTCGAGGGAGTTTATGTAATCGAGCTCGTCCTCTGTGGCGGGTATCCTTTTTTCGAGAAGGCCGAGGGCGACCTTCGCCTTCTTCGCCTTCTTGAAATACCTCTCCACGTTCTCCCTCGGCGTAAGGCTCCCGTCGAGGGGGACGTTCACTGCCTCCGGGGGCACCCGAGTATAGTCGATTAACTCCACCCCGGTCATGCCCCTCTTTACCCTGCCGGGGTTTTGCGAGAGGAGCTCTCCGTAGAGCCGAAGGCGAAGGTCGCCCTCGGCCTTCCGCCTGTCGTCGTAGAGGTTCTTAAGCTTCCTCTCCACCCTCCTGTCGGCCTGCCTTATAAGGCGCCTAAGCTGGTTTCTCCTCGATACGGAGGAATCCTTTTCGAGGAGGGCGCCGTAATAGGCGTCGAGGAACTCACCCCAGGAAAGGCCCTCGGGTTTTTCGGGCAAGCTTTCTCTTGCTACACCCTCCCGCGGCGGCAGCGGCTCGAGCCTTACTCCCGGCTCAACGCCCCTTACCGAGCTCTCGGCGGGGAAATACCTCAACGCGTCCTCTACTACCCCCGCCTCGTCAAGGAGTATCACGTTGCTCGATTTGCCCGTAAGCTCTATCGTGAGGGTGTAGCGCCGGAACCCCTCGTCGGACCTTTTTTCAATTTCAATATTGACTATCCTCTCGCCCGGGACCTGACTTATCTCATTTATCCTGGCGTCCGTGATCCTGCTCCTCAAGTATGCGCAGAAGCGCTTTGGGGCAGGGGGGCTCGGGTATTTTTGTTCGGTCAGGTGGACCCTCGGGTATGCGTGGTGCGCGGAGACGAGAAGGCACTTCTCCCTGCCCCTTGTGAAGACCTTCAGGACGACATTGCGCTCGTCGGGCTGCCGTACGCGGGAGATTATGCCCCCGGCAAGCTCCCCTGCAAGCTCCTCGACGACGCGTCTAATCAGATCGGGACCCATGGTTAAATATATATCACATAGAGGAAAAACGTAAAAACCTTTTTAATGCGGGGGGGCCGGGGGGGGCCGGGGGGGCCGCCTCTGCTCTTGCTACAAAGCCGCTTGGAGGGAAATAGCCAAAAGTCTTTGAAGGGGGTCCGGGGGGAAACTTTCTTACATATTGTTTCCCCCCGGAAAAAAGGTTTTTATCTGAAAAGCTTTTATAATATAATATTTTATTAAAATCCGGTGGATTGTCCCCAGGGTTTTCAAACACTATCGGGTCATGGTTTCTAAGGGAGATTTTGAAAAAATACTCGTAAGGGCGCCGAACTGGATCGGGGACGCGGTCATGTGCCTTCCCGCCCTTCGGTGCCTTAAGGACCTCTACCCGAGGGCCGGGATTACTGTGCTCGCCAAAAAGCGCGTCATCCCCGTCTTCGAAAACAACCCCGGCGTAAAGGAGATAATGGAGTACGACGATAGTACCAGGCACAAGGGCTTAAGGGGGAGGCTCAGACTCTCCGGGGAGCTAAAAGAGCGGGGTTTCGACCTCGCCGTCCTCTTTCAGAACGCCTTTGACGCCGCCTTCATCTCCTCTGTGGCGAGGATACCCGAAAGGGTCGGCTACGCAAGGGACCTGAGGACCCGGCTCCTCACGAGACCCGTGCCCTTTACGGACCGGGTAAAGGGGCTCCACCACGTCTCCTATTATATCAATATCATAAGGGAGCTCGGCGGGGAGTGCGACTCCCTTGAGCCGCGTATTCACATAACGGACGATGAGCTCGGCGGGGCAAAAGGTCTTCTCGAAAAAGAGGGTCTTGCCGGGACCCCTCTTGTGGGGGCCGCCCCCGGGGCGAGCTTTGGACCCGCCAAGAGGTGGCCCCCGGAGAGCTTCGCAAGGCTCCTCGCAAGGGTAGCTGAAGAATTCGGCCCCGTACCCCTTGTCTTCGGGGGGAATGAGGACGCCGGAATCTGCGAAGAGGTCTCCTTTGGTCTTTCCAAAAGGGGGGTCAGAAACCTGAACCTCGCCGGAAGGATAACATTGAGGGAGTTCATGGCCCTGGCAAAGGGGCTCAAGCTCTTCATAACCAACGACTCTGGCCCCATGCACATTTCGGCCGCCCTCGGTGTGCCAACGCTTGCCATATTCGGCTCCACCGACCCGGTCCTTACCGGCCCTATCGGCAACGCCGTAAGGATTGTCAAAAAAGAGATGGAGTGCAGCCCATGTTTCGACAGGGAATGCCGCTTCGGCCACTACGACTGCCTTGCCTCCATAACTCCGGAAGAGGTATATTCCGAGGCCGAAGCGTTCCTTAGTCCGGAGGTCTCGTGAAGGGAAGAGGCGACAGGAAAAAGCCCTGGGCCGTCTTCCTCGACAGGGACGGCACGATAAACGAGGACACGGGCTATGTGTCGAGACCCGAAGAGCTCGTCCTGATAGAGGGCTCGACGCGTGCGGTAAAGGCCTTGAACGACAGGGGCGTAAAGGTCATCATCATAACCAACCAGTCGGGGGTGGCCAGGGGGTACTTCGAGGAGAAGGCCGTCGGAGAGGTCAATGAAAAACTGATAGAGCTCCTCCACCTCGACGGAGCGCGCGTGGACGGCATATACTACTGCCCGCATCATCCGGACGACGAGTGCAGGTGCAGGAAGCCGGAAACCGGGATGATAGAGCGGGCGGCAAAGGAGCACGGCGTGGAGATTGAAAAATCCTACGTCGTCGGGGACAAGGCCACCGATATGGAGCTCGCAAGGAACGCCGGGGCCAAAGGCATACTCGTCATGACGGGACAGGGCGCCGAAGAGGTGGATACGCTGAAGACCAAACCCGAGTACGTGGCAAGAGACCTCGCCGACGCGGTCTCGTGGATACTGAGGAACCCTTTTTGAAAAAAGGGTTCCTCAGTATCCACCCAAAAACTTTTGGCTATCCTGAGGGGGGAGACCCCCGAAAGATGAAATTCGCGTAAGAGGGGTCTCCACCCTCAGGATAAATAGCTAAAAGTTTTTGAAAGGGGGGCCGGGGGAAAACTTTTTTCAAAAAGTTTT
>DATEAM010000177.1:0-5054 GCA_035288385.1 Thermodesulfobacteriota bacterium | reverse complement strand
CGGACCTTATGCCTATGTCCGAGATGTGGTCGAAATGAGTGTAGGGCACATAATGATTCTATCACCCATGACAATACAGTCAAGGCCGGGGGGGACCTTTCTGAAGAAAGGTCCCCCCCAGACCCCCCTCCAAAGACTTTTGGCTATTTATCTTCCTGAGGGAGACCCCCTCTTGCGCGAATTTCATCTCCCGGGGGGTCTCCCTCCTCAGGATAGCTAAAAGTTTTTGAGGGGAGTTTGAGGGGAACTTTTTTCAAAAAGTTCCCCTCAAAGAGGCTCGTATTCCTCGACGGGTTTTATCCTGATGGTCACTCCCAGGCTCTTTTCAAGCTCTTTCAATTGCTTTTCGAGTTCCTTTATCTTTACCTTCTCCGGAGAGAAGACCTCCAGGACCATCATGTAGGCCTTTTCGTCTCCGCTCCGGATGGCCTTGGTCTCGAGGTCTGTTATATTTACGCCGAGGTCGGCGAGGGTCTTCGAGGTCCTGTAGACTATCCCGGCCTTGTCGGCGCCGTGGAGGGTTATTATGTAGTTCGATTTTGTTGGAGCGGCAGCGGAGGGGGCGGGTATCTCCTTCAGGTTTATGAAAAGGCCCGTCTTTTTTTCCACATCTTTCATGGCCTTTTCGAGGGATGCGACGTCGCCTTTTTCGGGCATGGTCATGACGAGTATTATGGCGAACTCGTCTTCGAGGATGGTCATGGAAGAGTCCTCTATGTTGCAGTCGTGCTCGTAAAGGGCCTTTGTGACGGCGGCGACTATCCCGGGCCTGTCCCTGCCCACGGCAGTTAGGGCGTATCTCTTCATCTTATCCCCCCTCGTTTAAGGTCCTATTCCTTGCGCTCCTTTTTCCTCTTCAACATCTCGGAGATATTTTTTTCAAAGCCCCTCTCGGTGGGCCTGTAATATGTCCTCTCTTTCAGTTTTTCGGGCAGGCATTCCTGGGAGGCGAGGGCGTCCTTGAAGTTGTGGGGGTACTTGTATCCCTTGCCGTAGCCGAGGCCCTTCATGAGCCTCGTGGGGGCGTTCCTCACGTGGAGCGGCACGGGGAGGGCCCCGTACTTCCTGACGTCCTCTTTTGCCGAGAGGTAGGCCATGTAGGAGGCGTTGCTCTTGGGGGCCGAGGCGAGGTACGTGGCGCACTGGGCCAGAGGGATCCAACCCTCGGGCATGCCGACGAAGTCCACGGCGTCCTTTACGGCCACGGCCACCCTTATGGCGCCGGGGTCGGCGTTGCCTATGTCCTCGGAGGCGAAGATGACCATCCTCCGAGCTATGAAGAGCGGGTCTTCTCCGGCCTCTATCATGCGGGCGAGCCAGTAAAGGGCGGCGTCCGGGTCCGTGGCGCGCATGCTCTTTATGAAGGCCGATATGACGTTATAGTGTTCCTCGCCCGTCTTGTCGTAGAGGAGCGCCTTTTTCTGCATCGCCTCGACGGCGGTCTCCAGGGTTATGTGCCTTGAGCCGTCCTTTTCCGGCCCCGTTATCATGAAAGAGGCCTCGAGGCAGTTAAGGGCCGACCTCGCGTCCCCGTGGGAGTTGGCCACTATGAAATCGAGGACCCCGGGGTCCATGCGGGCCGGAAGGCTGCCGAGGCCGCGCTCGACGTCGCCGAGCGCCTTTTCGAGTATCCCCTTGAGGGAGTCTTCGGACAAATTTTCGAGGACGAGGACCCTGCACCTCGAAAGGAGCGGAGCGTTCACCTCGAAGGAGGGGTTTTCCGTGGTCGCCCCGATGAGGGTCAAAGTGCCGTCCTCGACGCTGTGGAGAAAGGCATCCTGCTGGGCCTTGTTGAACCTGTGTATCTCGTCTACGAAGAGGACGGTCTTTTCACCCCTGGCCCTTGAGGCGGCGGCGCCCTTCATGACCTCCCTTATCTCCTTGACCCCGGACAATACGGCCGAGAACTCGACGAACCTCGAGCCCGAGGCCCCGGCGATTATCCTCGCAAGAGTCGTCTTTCCAGAGCCAGGGGGGCCCCAGAGGATGAGCGAAGGGAGCTCCCCCTTTTTTACAATCCTCCGAAGGAGCTTGCCCTCCCCCACGATATGGTCCTGGCCCACGAACTCATCGAGCCCCCTGGGCCTCATCCTGTCGGCAAGGGGAGGGGGCGGGGGGGGCGGGGGGGGCGGGCCTTTGGCGTCCTTTTCTTCGAGGTCGAATAGCTCCATAGGGGAATTTTACTATAGGGGACGCATAAATGGCAAGGAAAGGGCAGAGGGGACCTTTTTGGAGAAAGACTCCTCCTCGCCCCCTGACCCCCTCCAAAAACTTTTGCCTCGAAAAAGGGCTTAATTATCAATAAAAATTACGCTATAATGAATAATGTTGCACTCGTGCCGTCAATTGATGCAGGTACGGCAGAAAATAATGCCTGAGGGAATAGACGGATGTCATTGCTCGAAGTCAGAAAATACCCGGACCCCGTCCTGAATACCAGGGCCGAGCCCATAAGCGAAGTAACCTCCGAGATAAAGACCCTCATCGAGGACATGTTCGAGACCATGTACCGGAACAGGGGCATAGGGCTCGCCGCAAACCAGGTGGGCGTGGCAAAGAGGGTCATAGTCCTCGACATACCCGAAGAGGACGAGGAGGGGGACCAGAGGTACGAAGGGCGGGAAAGAAAACCCATCGCCCTCATAAACCCGGAGATAGTCGAGGAGAGCGGCTCCATAAAATACGAGGAGGGGTGCCTCTCAGTGCCCGGCATTACCGCCGATGTGCAGAGGTCCGCCTCCGTGCGCCTTAAGGCCCTCGACGGCGACGGCAGGCCCGTCGAGATAAGCGCCGAGGGGCTCTTAGCCATCGCGCTCCAGCACGAGATAGACCACATAGACGGCATACTCTTCATCGAAAGACTCTCCTGGCTTAAAAGGGACTATATAAAGAGGAAGCTCAAAAAGACACACGAAGAGGCTCCTGAGGGGAATTTTTTGTAAAAAGCCCCCTCGGGCTCCCTCGAAAACTTTTAGCTATTTCCTGTAAAAGGGCATTGCGCAGGGCATAGCCAAAAGTTTTTGAAAGGGGTATGGGGAAAACTTTTTTCAGAAAGTTTTCCCCAAATTTTTCTGCCATGGCGCCTTCCTGCAGGATCGTATTCATGGGGACGCCCGAGTTCGCCGTCCCCTCTTTAAAGGCCCTCATCGAGGCGGGCCATGATATTCCCGCCGTGGTGACGCAGCCCGACAGGCCCCGGGGCAGGGGTCGCCGCCTCGAGCCCCCGCCCGTAAAGCTCGCCGCAAAGGAGCACGGCATCGAGGTCCTCCAGCCTTCGGGGGTCAGGGAAGAGGGTTTTATGGAGAAGTTAAAGGCCCTTGAGCCGGATTTTCTGGCGGTCGTGGCCTACGGCAAAATCCTCCCCAGGGCCGTCCTCGACATACCGGCAAAAGGGTGCATAAACCTCCACGCGTCACTTTTGCCGAAGTACCGCGGCGCCGCCCCCATAAACCGCGCGATAATAGATGGGGAGAAGGAGACGGGGGTAACGACCATGCTCATGGACGCAGGACTGGACACTGGCCCCATGCTCCTCAAAGAGAGGGTCGCCATAGGAGAAGAAGAGACGGCTGTAGAACTCTCACAAAGGCTCTCCGTTGTGGGGGCCGGGCTCCTCGCAAGGACGATAGGCCTTTTGGCCGAAGGTAGAATTGAGCCCGAGCCGCAGGACGCAAGGCTTGCCACCTACGCCCCGGCGCTTAAGAAGACCGACGGCCTTATTGACTGGGGGCGCAGTGCCGGAGAGGTAAGGGACCTTGTGCGCGGCCTTTACCCCTGGCCCGGGGCCTTCACCCGCTGGAAGGGGAAGGTCTTGAAGATACACGAAGGCAGGGTCTCAAAGGGGGGGGCCGGGGGGGCGGGGCCAGGGACAATAATATCCGTTGACAGGGACACGCTCGGTGTTAAATGCGCCGAAGGGGTCTTCGAGGTCACTTCACTCCAGCCGGAGAACAAAAGGCGCATGGGCGCCGGGGACTTCATAAAAGGCTACCGCCTAACATCGGGGGAAACCTTTTCTTGAGGGGAACTTTTTGAAAAAAGTTCCCCTCAAACTCCCCTCAAAAACTTTTAACTATTATCCCATGGGGGGAGACCCCCTCTTGCGTGAATTTCATCTCCCGGGGGGTCTCCCCCCATGGGATAGCCGAAAGTCTTTGAAAGGGGGTCTGGGGGAAAACTTTCTGAAGAAAGTTTTCCCCCAGAAAGGTTCCTCCCGAAATGAGTTGACACGCGGGGGTTTTGGTTATTTAATAGGATATAACCCTTCGGATTGATTAGGTTTTGGAAATGAAGCATACCGCAAGAGAAGCCGAAAAATGGCAGGGCAGTCCCGAGAGTATAGAGTACAGGCCCGGGGCCGGCCCCTTCCTCGCCCTTCTGGTAGTCACTTCACTCGGTATGGCTGGAGCGGGGTTCGTCTTGTGGTACATACCGACGAAGGGCCTCGGCAACATCCATCCCCTGCTCCCCTACATTGCGGGCGTCGTGGTGCTGGGCCTCGGCGGAGCAATGCTCGCCGGAGCGCTCCTCCTGACCGTGGCCGCCGTGAACGGGAGGGTCGCCTATTACTCCGCCTGGCTCAGGTGGATGCTCGTAAAGGTCTATCTCCCGCTCATGGTCATGTTCGGCGGGGTCCTGAGGATACCGAGGATAAGGATAGAAAAGACCTTTATCGACATAAACAACCAGATGGTGCGCCTTATGAGAAGAAAGGGGTTCTCCCCGAAAAAACTCCTTATCCTCATGCCCCACTGCATACAGTTCGACGACTGCAAGATAAGGGTGACGAGGAACGTAAGGAACTGCGCCGGGTGCGGCAGGTGCGAGATAGGCGAGCTCATCGCCCTTTCCGACGAGTTCGGGGTTGACCTCTTTATCTCCACGGGCGGGACCGTTGCCAGGAGGAAGGTCCTCGATGAGAGGCCCCAGGCCGTCGTGGCCGTGGCCTGCGAGAGGGACCTTACGAGCGGGCTCCAGGACTCATACCCCCTCCCGGTGATAGGCATAGTAAACAAGAGGCCCATGGGGTACTGCATGGAGACGGTAGTCGACCT
>DATEAM010000176.1:0-6552 GCA_035288385.1 Thermodesulfobacteriota bacterium | reverse complement strand
CAAAGACTTTTGGCTATCCTTTGGGGGGAGACCCCACGGAAGATAAAATTCGCGCAAGAGGGGGTCCCCCCCCAAAGGATAAATAGCTAAAAGTTTTTGAGGGGAGTTTGAGGGGAACTTTTTTCAAAAAGTTCCCCTCAATATAAAGGCACGATGAGCGAAAATACGAACAGGCGATTATTGGCCTTCTGCCTCCTGCCGGCCCTTGCCGCCTTTCTCGTCTATCTTCCGGCCCTCGGTAACGGCTTCGTGAACTGGGACGACCCCGTCTACGTCTACGAGAACCTCGGGATTCGCTCCTTCGACCTCGAGTATATCTTTACGGAGACAGTCGCCGCCAACTGGCACCCATTAACGGTCCTCTCCCATACGATAGACTACGCCCTCTGGGGGCTGAACCCCCGGGGCCATCACCTGACGAGCGTAATCATCCACTCCATTAACACGGCACTCGTCTTTATCCTCGCCTTCATGCTCGTAGAGGCCTCGGGCCTTAAAGACAGGAGGCCTTGCGGCAGAATGGCCCTTACCGTTGCCTTTGTCTCGGCCCTCCTGTTCGGGCTCCACCCCCTGCACGTCGAGTCGGTGGCATGGGTCTCTGAGCGAAAGGACGTCTTGAGCGGGTTATTCTACCTCCTTAGCCTTATCCTTTACCTTGGATACGCCGGTGGCGAGCAGAAGAGGACGGTCTGTTACGCGGCCTCTCTTTTTATCTTTGTGCTCGCCCTCATGAGCAAGCCCATGGCCGTGAGCCTCCCCCTCACGCTCCTCATACTCGACTTCCATCCCCTCGATAGATTGAAGGCCCCTACGATAAAAAGGGCGCTCGTCGAAAAGATACCCTTTTTCGCCTTCGCCGCCATGCTTTCGCTCACCACGCTTTTTACCCAGAAGGTGGCGATGAGCCGATTTCTCCTCACCGAGCGCGTAAACCTCGCCGTTAGGAGCTACGTCTTCTACATCTATAAAACGCTCCTTCCCGTTGACCTCCTTCCCGTCTACCCGAGGCCCTCGGAGCCGACCTTCTTGAGCGTCGAGTTCCTGGGTTCCCTCGTCATCCTCTTGGCGATAACCGTATTCTGCGTACTCATGGCGAGGAGGAAAAAGCTCTTCCTCTCGGTGTGGCTTTACTTCGTCCTTACGCTCGCTCCCGTGATCGGCATCATCCAGGTGGGCTTCCAGGCGGCAGCCGACAGGTACATGTACCTTCCGAGCCTCGGTCCCTTTATGCTCGTGGGTATAGGGGCCGGCTTTTTCGTTCAGCGCTCTGCGGCAAAAACCCCTCTTTACGTAACCGCCGTTTTGACGATAATCGTATCCGTCGTCCTCTCCCTGTTGACCGTATCGCAGACTGGAATCTGGAAGGACTCCTTTACCCTCTGGCACTACGAGATAAGCCGGACGGAAAACAGGACCGACGCCTACGTGCCCGCCGGGGTGGTCTACTACAACCTGGCCCTCGCCTATGACTCCGTCGGGGACTTCAGGAAGGCGATAAACTACTATGACATCACCGTCAAAAAGGACCCCAAACACGCAAAGGCCTACATGAACCGGGGCATCGCCTACGGGGAGCTCGGCATGCTCGGCGCGGCCATAGATGACCTCAACAGGGCCGTCGAGCTCGACCCCGGGAACGCCAAGGCGTTTCTGAACAGGGGGGCCGCTCTTCTCACCCTCAAGAGGTACGAAGCCGCCAAGGAGGACTTCTCAAGGGCCGTCGTCCTCGACCCTGAAAACGCCATAGCCTACTTCAACCTCGGCCTCGCGCACTACGAGCTCGGCGAGACCAAACCCGCCGTAATGAACATGCAAAGGGCCCGCACACTCGGGCTCAAGGAGGCCGCGGATTTTCTCGCCGCCAGGGGTCTTTGACCCTGCGCCCGAGGGGGGGGCCGAGGGGGGCCGGGGGGACGTGGGAGTAAGGGCGCTTTTTAGACCCCTTTTTTTATGGCCCGACCTGATATATAATCCAACATGGGCCGGGAAGACCTGGCCCTTTACAGTATTTCAAAAAAATGGGAATAACCCTCAACTTCAAGATCCAGCCTCAACCCACGGAGACGACGTGCGGCCCCTCGTGCCTGCACGCCGTCTATAACTTCTACGGGGACCACATAGCCCTCGAAGAGGTGATCCGGGAGGTGAAGCGTCTCGAGGAGGGCGGCACCCTCGCCGTTTTCCTCGCCTGCCACGCCCTCAGAAGGGGGTATTCGGCGAGGGTTTACACCTATAACCTTACGGTCTTCGACCCCACCTGGTTCGTAAGGGACGGGGCGGACATAAGCGAGCGCCTGAGTGCCCAGATGCGCGAAAAGGACGAACCAAAGCTTAATACGGCCACCAAGGGCTACCTCGAGTTCCTGGCCCTCGGAGGAGAGATCCGGTTCGAGGACCTGACGACGGCGCTCATAAGAAAATACCTTAACCGCTCCATTCCCATACTGACGGGGCTTAGCGCCACGTACCTTTACAGGAGCATAAGGGAGGTCGGCCTTACAGGCGCCGATGACGACGTGCGCGGGGAGCCGGCGGGACACTTCGTCGTGTTCTACGGATACGACAGGCTTGAGAGGTCCGTTCTCGTAGCCGACCCCTTCGAGCCGAACCCCGTCTCCGGCGGCCACTACTACTCCATCAACATAGACAGGGCCCTGTGCTCCATCCTCCTCGGGGTCCTCACACACGACGCGGACTTCCTCATCATACGGCCGAAGAAGGAACGCGGTATATAGACGATGCCCGTACTCATAGTCGTAAACGACCCGAAGGACATGCCGCTTAAGTTTGAGGGCGCGGAGACAGTAACGGCGAGGACCTATCTCACGGACCCCGCATACGCGCAAATGCGAATGGCGCGGATCTTCAACCTCTGCCGCTCCTACAGATACCAGGGGGTGGGATATTACGTCTCGCTTCTCGCCGCCGCGAGAAAGCACAAGCCCATCCCGAGCATCACCACCATACAGGACCTCAAGAGCCCGCACCTCGTGCGCTTCGCCTCGGAGGAGCTTGACGACATAATCCAGAAGAGCCTCGCCCCGATTCAGTCAACGGAGTTCGTGTTGAGCATCTACTTCGGACGCAACCTCGCCAAGAGGCACTGCAACCTGAGCACTCATCTCTTCAGGCTCTTCCCCTCGCCCTTTCTGCGCGCCATCTTCTCTTACAGGAAGAAGGACTCCAGTTGGTACCTCAAGAACATAACGCCCCTGGCCATGGAAGAGATCCCCGAGGAGCACAGGCCCTTCGTGGTGGAGGTGGCCCAGGAGTTCTTCAGGAAACGCCGCCCCTCGAGGTTCAGGCGCGTCGTGCCGAGGTACGACCTCGCCATACTCCACAACCCCGCCGAGGAGGAGCCGCCCTCCGACCCCTCGGCCCTCAAGCGCTTCAAGCGCGCGGCAGAGTCCCTGGGGCTGGCCACCGAATTCATAGAGAAGGAGGACTACAGGAGCCTCGCCGAGTACGACGCCCTCTTCATAAGGGAGACGACGAGCGTTACGGACCACACCTACAGGTTCGCCCGCAAGGCCGTGGCCGAAGGGATGGTCGTGGTGGACGACCCGGAGTCCATACTGAAGTGCACGAACAAGGTCTTCCTCGCCGAGCTCCTCAAGAGCCACAGGGTCCCGATGCCGAGGACCGTCATAGTCCACCGCGAAAACGCCGATACCGTTTTAAATGCCCTGGGGCTCCCCTGCGTATTGAAGCGTCCCGACAGCTCCTTCTCCAGGGGCGTGGTAAGGGTCGAGACGGATGACGGGTTCAAGGAGAACCTCGATAAGCTATTCGACCGCTCGGAGCTCGTCATCGCACAGGAGTACCTCTCCACGCCCTTCGACTGGCGCGTGGGGGTCCTCGACAGACAGCCCCTGTACGTCTGCAAGTATTACATGACGAAAGAACACTGGCAGATAATAAAAAGGGACAGCGCGGGGGTAAAGACCGACGAGGGCCTTGCGGAGACGATACCCGTGGAGCACGCCCCGCCCGGGCTCATACGCACTGCCCTGAGGGCCGCGAACCTCATCGGGGACGGCCTCTACGGCGTGGACGTAAAGCAGGCGGGCAACTCCTTTTACGTAGTCGAGATAAACGACAACCCCAATATCGACTCCGGGGTGGAGGACCTGGTTTTGAAGGACGAGCTCTACGAGAAGATAATGGGCGTGATACTCAGACGCATAGAAAGGCTCAGGGAAGGCCGAAGGGCATGATGAGGAAAATGCCCGGCCTCCTCAAGGCCTACGGCGTAGAGATCGAATACATGATAGTAAGGGCAGGGAGCCTCGACGTCCTCCCGGCCTCGGACGAGGTCCTTAAAAAGCTCACCGGCAGGTACGCTAACGACGCGGAGATCGGGCCCCTCGGCCTTTCAAACGAGTTCGTGCTCCACGTGCTGGAGATGAAGAACACGGACCCTGTATCCGGGCTCTCCGGCCTCGGAAAACTCTTCGACGAGGGGGTTTCCGTCCTGAACGGGCTCCTCGAGCCCATGGGGGCGAGGCTCATGCCCGCCGCCATGCACCCCTGGATGGACCCTGCGAAAGAGACGAGGCTCTGGCCGCACGGGTACGCCCGGGTTTACAGGACCTACGACCGGATCTTCAACTGCTCGAGACACGGGTGGGCGAACATCCAGAGCATGCAGCTAAACATCTCCTTCGGGGACGAGGCCGGGTTCGCGAGCCTTCACTCCGCCGCAAGGTTCCTCCTTCCCATCATCCCGGCCCTTGCCGCAAGCTCCCCAATAGTCGAGGGCAAGGTGACGGGTCTGCTCGACAGCCGCCTCCTCTGGTACCGCGACAACCAGCGCATAGCGCCCTCCATAACGGGGGCGGTCGTCCCGGAGCCGGTCTACAGCTACGCCGGCTACAGGCAAGAGGTCCTCGAGAGGATGTACCGGGAGATGGAAGTCCACGACCCCGAGGGGATACTCCGGCACGAATGGCTCAACTCGAGGGGCGCCATACCCAAGTTCGAAAGAAAGGCTATCGAGATAAGGCTTCCCGACATGCAGGAGTGCCCGGCGGCGGACATGGCAGTGGCCGCGGCCATGGTATCGGTGATAAGGGCCCTCGTTACGGGCAGATGGTCCGATGCCGGGGAGATTTCCCGCTGGGGTGTCGAGCCCCTTGTAAAGTTACTCGAAGAGACGATCCGTTCAGGCGAGAGGGCCGTCATAGACGACGCGGCATACCTGAAATGCCTCGCCTTTCCAAGGAAAAAGGCCCTTGCCTCGGAGCTCTGGCGCCATCTCGCGGAGGCTACAATCAAGGCAGAAGACCTCGAGGCCCCCGCTTTCGAAGCCCTCGAGGTAATACTCGAGCAGGGCACTCTGGCGACGAGGATACTCAGGGCCCTCGGTAAAAACCCCTCTCACGGGTGCATCAAGGAGGTATACGGGAGGCTGTGCGACTGCCTTGCCGGGGGGGTCTCTTTTCTCCCTTAGAAGAGGCGGCGGGTCTTCAGGGCCGTAGGCCAAAGCTGGCTACAGCGGAACTGGTCATCATTACCATCGTGGCGAACAATTACATCCTCTATCCATATCTCTCCATCTTCACGGACAAGGTCAGAGTCCTCGATCTTCCGGACAGGCTATGGCAACTCATGGAGATAGGCGTGGGCGTGTATATCCTCGGCAGGACGGCGGAGAAGGTAAAGGGGGGGAGTGAGGTTATGTGAGGATCTAAAATAGGCGCTGCTCCCTATTTTATCCCTAGTGACACAGGCCTAGAGAGGTGGATTGTTGGGAGGAAATCAGCACTCTTCGAGGAGCTTGAAATATTCCTCTCGAGTCATGCCAGCAGAGCGCATATTTGATTTAATAATATCAATACCTACATCATTGTATTTGGGGATTACTATAGGGCGGGGCACTTCAGGTTTTGAGAGGATAATGTGGCTGTCGGTTTCTCTTTCTTTGCCAAATCCTGCTTTCTCGAAAACGCTTTTTAACTTCTTCCAATGAACAGGTGTTAAGCGTGGCACGCTCGTGTATCCTTTTCGTGTTTAATCCAAAAAGGGATAGAGACATCAACACTTTCGAAGCGTTCGGGAAAAGGCTTCATCATAACGGCCTTTTTTGCTACGAAACCACATTTTTTCAAAACAGCATCTAATGTGCCCCTTTCGAAACAGGATATAAGGAAGAGACTGGCCGCTTCAACAAGGTTGTCCAATGCTTTCTTTTTAGTCGCGCCCTGAGAGCAGATATCAAGGATTGGACAGCAGGAAATATAATAATCCCCCTTTTTCTTAACTGTAGCCGGGACTTTTATTTTTAGAGCTACCTGCATTGTTTTCTCCTCCGTTTTGGCAAGTGAGACTTCAGCCTACACCATATACCTTAATCTGTCAATTTATTTCAAATTATACCAAAAATTAACACACCCGTATATCTTATTGGTGTTTTTTTTCCTGTACTCCGCTCCTAATCCCGCTATTTTCAAGCAAAAATCCCACAAAATTATTCTACCCTTGAGCCGTAAATGCGTCCTGGTATAGGTCCCCGTCAAACCCCCCTTCCCGTCCTTCCGGACAGGCTCTGGA
>DATEAM010000175.1:0-10449 GCA_035288385.1 Thermodesulfobacteriota bacterium | reverse complement strand
CGGGGTTACGCCGAACCTTGCGAAGAGGATGACGGCGAAGGCGCCGGTCAGTGCCTCTACAAGGGGATACTGGGGCGAAAGAGGGGTCTTGCAGTAGGCGCACCTGCCCCTCAAAAGAAAATAGCTTATTATCGGGACGTTAAAGTAAAAGGGGATGCGCCTTTTGCACACGGGACACCTGGACGGGGGCGATACGATGGAGATGCCTTGGGGGATGCGGTAAATACAGACGTTCAAGAAGCTACCGACAACCGCTCCGAAAAGAAAGGGCACGATCAAGGTCGTTGTGTCAGCCAATAACTCTTCCTTTTTTAAGCGCTGAACCTTCCCGCCAACAGATTCCGCTTCAACGTGTATTATAAGGCGTCAGACGAAAGTGTCAAGGTTATACCGGGGGAAACTTTCTGTAGAGAGTTTCCCCCCGGACCCCCCTTCAAAGACTTTTAGCTATTTATCCTTTGGAGGGAGACCCCCCTCGCAAGAAGATTCATTCACAGGGGTCTCCCTCCAAAGGATAGCCAAAAGTTTTTGGAGAGAGCTTGAGAGAACCTTTTTTCAAAAAGGTTCTCTCAATTACAGCGTCTCCGGCAGGTAGTCCTTTCTCACCCTCTCGACTATGGCCACTATGTCCGAGGCCTGTTTTACGGCGTCAGTGGAGTCTTTTACCGAGATCACCTCCGCGGGTATCCCCCCGGGCAGAGCGTCGGGGAAGCGGGCCGTCTTGTAATAAAGGTCGAGGCTCGTGGAAGTGCCCACGAGCCTCTTGAACTCCTCCTCGTAGGTCATGGCCCTGTCGAGGAGGTCGGCAACCGAGCGCGTCAGCACCGCGTCCTCCTTGTTCAGGAAGAGGAAGGCCCTCAATGCCTTTGCGGCGGCCTGCTGGGCCCAGAAGCATGCGGGGGCATGGAATCCCCCCTCCCGGTTCCACTCCGCCGCCCTTAAGTCATATTCGGCCTGCCTCAACCACCTGTCGGCCTCTTTTAACAGCACCTCCATAAGACCTCCTGACTATGTCCTGTACATCGAGTTTATCCTCACGTATGCATACGTAAGGTCCGTGGTCCAGAACCTGTAGCTCGCCCCACCCATGTTAAGGTCCACGGCTATGGTCACCTCTTTCTTGTCCATGGCCCTGGCGGCCTGTTTCTCCGCGCCAGTGTCGAGCCCCTCGGCTACCACGGGGACCCCGTTAAGCGAGACGTCCACACTGGACTCCTTAATCCTTACGCCGGACCTGCCCAGGGCGGCCAGGATTCTTCCCCAGTTGGGGTCTCCGCCGAAGAGCGCCGTCTTTACGAGAAAGGAGCCGGCTATGGTCCTGGCGGCCCGTCTCGCCTCTTTCTCGGACCTGGCCCCAGACACCACGATCTCCACGAACCTCGTGGCGCCCTCCCCGTCCCTTACTATCAAGTGGGCGAGCTCGAGGGCCACCCTGCCCAGAAGCTCCGAGAAGGCGTCGAAGGCGGCGCCCCGCGGCTTTATCTCTTTACAGCCGCTTAAGGCGTTGGCGAAGACCAGGACGGTGTCGTTCGTTGAGGTGTCGTTATCCACCATGATGGAGTTGAAGGAAAGGTCGCAGGCCTGTCTGAGGGCCTTTTTGAGGGCCCCTGTCGTTATGTTTGCGTCCGTTACGAAAAAGGCGAGCATGGTGGCCATGTCCGGGCATACCATCCCGGCGCCCTTGGCTATGCCGCCTATGGTCACGGTCTTCCCGCCTATCTTCGCCCTGGCTACAGCGCTCTTCGGGAATGCGTCCGTGGTCGTTATCGCCTCGGCGGCCCCTTTAAAACCGCCGTAATCAAGCGCCTCCACAAGAGCAGGCACACCAAAACGTACCTTATCCACGGGCAGAGGCACCCCGATTACGCCCGTTGAGCAGACCAGGATCTCGCCCCTGGCAAGGCCGAGCGCCTCTTCGACGAAGGCGGCCGTGGCCTCGGCGTCTCTATACCCCTTTCCTCCCGTGCAGGCATTGGCGTTGCCGGCGGTAACGACCACACCCCTTGACCTGCCTTTTAGTACCCTCTCCTTGTCGAGAAGGACGGGGGCGGCCTTTACCCTGTTCCTGGTAAAGACCCCGGCTACCCGGGCGGGAACATCGCTCAGGATCAGGGCGAGGTCCTTCTTCCTCGCCGCCTTCTTTATGCCGCAGCGCACACTCGACGCCCTGAAACCCGGCACCCTGAAGGCCCGAAGAGGGAACTTTTTTTTCGGAGACATGGGGCCAACCCCTGGAGAAAATTTACGACTGGAATAGATTATTACAAACGGAGGGATAATTGAAAGGATTTTTTTAAAGGCTTGAGGGGAACTTTTTGAAAAAAGTTCCCCTCAAACTCCCCTCAAAAACTTTTAGCTATCCTCCCGAGTGAGACCCCCCGGGAGATGAAATTTGCACAAGAGGGGGTCTCACTCGGGAGGATAAATAGTCAAAAGTCTTTGGAAAGGGGTCTGGGGGAAACCTTTCTTCAGAAAGGTTTCCCCCAGGGTCTCAAGCGCCGCAGCACTTCTTGTATTTCTTTCCGGAGCCGCAGGGGCATGGGTCGTTTCTCCCCACCTTGTCGCCCTGTCTTTTAACGGGTATTTCCTTTTCTTCGGCCGCGGCCTCCTCGCCGCGGCTGTAGGTAACCTTCTGGGGGGCCTGGGGGGTGGGGGCTACGATGGGGGCACGGGAGGACTGGGGGGCCCGGGAGGCCCGGTGTGCCGGGCCGGATGCGACCTCCTGAGGAGCGTGTTCCTCGGTCCTTATCTGGACCTTGAAGAGCCTCTCCGTCACCTCGGACTTGAAGCTGCGGAGCATGTCGAGGAAGAGGTCGTAGCCCTCTTTCTTGTATTCCTGCAGCGGATTTTTCTGCCCGTAGCCTCTGAGCCCTATGCCGCCCTTGAGGTGGTCCATGCTCAGCAGGTGGTCCTTCCAGAGGTTGTCGAGGGTGTTCAACATTATGAGCTTTTCGAACTCTGAAAAAGTATCGTCTCCCACGAGGGCGGTCTTTTCGGTATAAGCGGCCCAGGCCTTTCCGGCCACTACCCCCGGGAGCCTGTCCCTCCCCCCGGAGTCCTTTATGTCAACCTCGGTCAGATGTATGCCGAACTGCTTTAATACGCTGTCGTTAAGGGTCTTCAGGTCCCAGTCCTCGGGCCGCGACTTCTCCTCTATGTGCACGTCGACTATGTCCTGGGCCATCTCCTCGGAGAACTCCTTTACCATCTCCCTGAGGCCCGACCGTGTGAGTATCTGGCGCCTGTAGCCGTAAGTGACCTCCCTTTGCTGGTTCATCACGTCGTCGTACTCGAGGAGGTGTTTCCTTATGTCGAAGTTATGGGCCTCGACCTTCTTCTGAGCGTTCTCTATCGCCCTTGTAACGAGGCTGTGCTCGATGGGGGTGCCCTCCTCCATCCCTATCTTGTCCATGAGCGAGGCTATGCGGTCGCTGCCGAATATCCTCATCAGGTCGTCCTCGAGGGAGAGGTAGAACCGGGATGAGCCGGGGTCTCCCTGACGGCCGGACCTGCCCCGGAGCTGGTTGTCTATGCGTCGGGACTCGTGCCGTTCGGTCCCTATTATGTGGAGCCCGCCGAGATCCAGGACCTTTTGCCTCTCCTTTTCGCATATCTCCTGAGAGGCCTTGAAGGCCTCGCGGTAGGCCTGCGTCGTCTCGTCATGTCCGGCCTCGGCGGCGGCCATGTACGCGGGGTTGCCGCCGAGGACGATGTCCGTGCCCCTTCCGGCCATGTTGGTGGAGAGGGTCACCAACCCGATACGGCCTGCCTGGGCGACGATCTCCGCCTCGCGCTCGTGGTGCTTGGCGTTTAACACGTGGTGGCGGATGCCCTGGTTTGAGAGCATCCTTGAGAGCTTCTCCGAGTCGTCTATGGATATGGTGCCCACGAGCGCGGGCCTGCCCTTCCCGGTCCAGTCCCTTATCTCTTCTATGACGGCGTTGAACTTCTCTCTCTTCGTCTTGTAGACGAGGTCCGCCGAGTCGTTCCTTATCATCGGCATGTTCGTGGGTATTACCATCACCTCGAGGCCGTATATCTCGTGGAACTCCGCGGCCTCGGTGTCCGCCGTTCCCGTCATGCCAGCGAGCTTGTCGTACATCCTGAAATAGTTCTGGAAGGTGATGGTGGCGAGTGTTTGGTTCTCGCTCTCTATCTTTACGCCCTCCTTGGCCTCGACGGCCTGGTGAAGCCCGTCGCTCCAGCGCCTTCCGGGCATGAGGCGGCCCGTGAACTCGTCCACTATCACGACCTGGCCGTCCTTTACCACGTAGTCCACGTCCCTGTGGAAGAGGACGTGGGCGCGGAGCGACTGGTTCACGTGGTGAAGGATCTCTATGTTCTTCGGGTCGTAGAGGTTGTCCACCTTCAGGATATCCTCTATCTTCTCGACGCCATCGTCGGTCAGGAGGACCTGTTTCGCCTTCTCGTCCACCGTGAAGTGGGTTTCGCGCTCGAGACCGGGTATGACCCTGTCTATGCTGTAGTACTTGTCGGTATTCTGTTCCGTGGGTCCCGATATGATCAGAGGCGTCCTGGCCTCGTCTATGAGGATGGAGTCCACCTCGTCCACGATGGCGAAGTTGAGATCCCTCTGGACGAACTCCTCGTTGGAGAACTTCATGTTGTCGCGCAGGTAGTCGAAGCCGAACTCGTTGTTGGTGCCGTAGGTGATGTCGGCCCTGTAGGCCTCCCTCCTCGAGACGGGCCTCAGGTGGTAAAAACCCCCGTCTTCGCCAGTATGCGCGGGGTCGTAAAGGAAGCTCGCCTCGTGCTGGATAACCCCCACTGAAAGGCCCATTGCGTGGTATACGGGGCCCATCCATACGGCGTCCCTCCGAGCCAGGTAGTCGTTTACGGTGACGAGGTGGGCGCCCCTGCCGGTAAGGGCGTTCAGGTAGAGGGGGAGAGTGGCCACGAGGGTCTTGCCCTCGCCGGTCTTCATCTCCGTTATCTTGCCCTCGTGGAGCACCACCCCTCCTATTATCTGGACGTCGAAGTGGCGCATCCTGACCTTCCTCGTTGCCGCCTCCCTTACGGCGGCGAAGGCCTCGGGCATTATCTCTTCGAGGGTCGAACCCTTCTTGAGCCTCTCCCTCAACTCCTCCGTAAGGGCCGCGAACCCCGTGTCCGGGACCTCCTTCATCCTGGACTCGAGGGAGTTGACTCCATCCACGATGGGTTGAATGCGCTTGAGTTCCCTTTCGTTCTTGCTGCCGAAGACTTTTTTAAGTATCGAGTTAAACATGCCCTTTGTCTATTTGCCGTTGATTATCGGTTGATATGCCATCAAGAAATGCTTATCGAGCCAGACTAACATAATCCCCGGTGTTTTTCCATAGGTGAAAAACACCGAGTGGACTTAAGAAGGCCGGTCTCCTTCGTGGAATAAAAAAACCCCTGCCGGGGGGGCCGGAGGGGGCCGGTTTTTTTGGGTTGTGGCGACCTGCGTGGTAACGGGGTTTCGACCCCGTGGGGCTCAGTCCAGGATATACTTGTCCGGGTTTACGAAGACACCGTCTACGGATACGGCGTAGTGGAGGTGTGACCCTGTGGAGCGTCCCGTGTTGCCGACGGCGGCTATCTGCTGGCCTCGTTTCACCTTCTGCCCGACCTTTACGTTTATCTCCGAGAGGTGGCCGTATACGGTCTCTACCCCGTAGCCGTGTTTTACGGTGAGGGTCTTGCCGAGGTTAGCATCACGCGAAGCCCTGACGACCATCCCGTCAGCCGGGGCTACGACGGTGGTGCCAAGACGGTTGGCTATATCAACGCCACTGTGCATCTGGGACAGCCCCGTGAAGGGGGACAAGCGCTTTCCGTACCTGCTCGTCACCCACCCCTTGGCGGGCCATATCGAGGGGGTGGCCGCCAGGAAGCTCGACTTGTCCATGAGTTGTTCATGGAGCTCGGTGAACCTCGATTCCTGGGAGTCGGCCTTCATCTCGAGCTGTGTAAGGTCCGCGCTCATCTGCTTCACGAGCTCGTCCACCTTCGCCCCCGGTGTTGTGAAGTAGTCCTCGGTGTCTGCCGAGGACCCGCCGCCTATGCCCATGACCTGTTCGGAGTGGGAGGAGTCCCTGGGTTCTTCTATGTTGGCGATTATGCGCAGCTTCTTGTCAAATACTTCGAGCCTTGCGAGTTTCTCCTCCATGTCCCTCATCTTCGAGGAGAAATCCTGAAGCTCTATCCTCTGGGAGGCGTTCTCCCTCAAGAGCCTGTAGTACCCCCTCGCATGGCCCTTTATCTTCACGTAGTCATAGACCACAAAGGCCATGAGGAGCGTAAAGACCCCGACTCCGGCGGTGAGGGCCTTGGCTACCTTGAAGCGGATCTTGAACTGACGCGGTCTCGAGGTGTCGTTCGTGAGGACAAAGAGCGTTATGAAGCGTCTCGGCATGGTTTCTCTCTTTATGGGAAGACTTTATGGGAAGACTTTTGCACCTGCTCTCAATGCGATCAAGGCCTTTGAGGCCCTATACTATCGAAAACCTCAAAACCCATCTCAAGTCAAGGGGCTGGTTTTTCCCCAAACCCCTTTCAAGAGTCCTCCGGGGTGTCCGTGCAGCGTCATAAGGGGCCGGAGGTCTTCGCAACCAATCGAGGAAACCGCTGGACGGTCCCCTCGAATTCCATTTTTTCTGGCGTCCTGTCTGAATAGCACAAAAAAAATCCCCTGTCAAGGCATTTGGCCTCTGGACACCCCTATTATTGGGATTGGCGGGCTTTTTGCAGTGACGCACGTCACCCGCGCCCGGGGGGGGGCGGGGGGGACGGGGGGACGGGGGGCTACTGTTCCATGAAGAGCAGTATCCGGTCCTTCTCTATCTTGATGTACCCCTCCTCGGTCATCTTCTTCAAAGCCCTGCTGACCACCTCCCGCGAAGAGCCTATCATGGCGGCAAGCTCCTCGTGGGTGGGCCTTTCGATGCTGACGACCTTGTGCTCGACCTCGGGGTCCGCCTTTGACATCCCGATGAGGGTGTGGGCTATGCGGCCGCACACGTCGAGGAGGGCGAGGCCCCCGATCTTCCGCGTGGCCTCGCGGAGCCTCGTGGTAATGTAGGAGAAGAGGGTCTTGTATACCCTGTGGTGGGTGGAGAGGTATTTCAGGAAATTTTCCTTGCTGACCACGAGGCACTCCATGTCCCTTGCGGCCTCCACGTTCGCCGAACGGGGCTTGTCGTCCATTATGGACATCTCCCCGAACATGTCCCCCTCCTTCAAGACCGAGAGGACTATCTCGCGGCCCTGCTCCCCGTAGAGGGTTACCTTCGCCCTGCCGGAGAGCATGAAGAAAACCGCGTCCCCGCTCTCGCCCTCGCAGATTATCTGGGTGCCCTTCGGCCAGGACCTTATCTCGCCTATGGAGAGCATGTCCTTCATGTAGAAGTCCTCGAGGCCCTCGAAAAGCGGGTTCCTGGAAAGTACCTCTTCTAATCTGGCCCTGTCTTCCGTCTCTTTTGTCATGATCCGCTCGCCTCTATTTCCTTGAAAAGAATGCTCGGTGAACCGATGGAGCCTATGAAACGCATGTCGCCCCCTACCTCCTCTATGGAGGAAAAGAGCCCGAGGAGGTTCCCCGCCACGGCCATGCCCCTTACGGGATACCTCGGGGCCGCGTCCTCAACCCAGAGGCCGGAGGCCCCGACGGAGAAATCGCCCGTTACCGTATTTATCGTATGCACGCCCATGAGCTCGGTTATGAAAAGGCCCGAGCCCATCTTCCTGAAGAGTTCTTCGATGCCCTTTTCACCCTCCTCGATATAGAGGTTCGATATGCCGACGGAGGGCATGGAGTTGTACCTGGACCTCGACGCGTTTCCCGTGCTCTTCACGGCGAACCTGCCTGCCCAGTAGGAGTCGTAGAGATAACCGTTGAGCACCCCCTCCTTAAGCAGGGTGGTGCGCCCCCTGGGAGAACCCTCCCCGTCAAAAGGCGAGGTGGCCCAGCCCCCGGGGAGAGTCCCGTCGTCGATGACGTTCAACTTCACTGAAGCCACCTTTGCGCCCACCCTGTCCTTGAGCATGGACTTGCCCTTGTGGACGTTGTCGGCGAGAAAGGAGCCCGAAAGGGCCTCGAGGAGCTCGCAGACGACGGTGTTCTCTATAAGTGCCGGGCACCTTACGGTCTTTATTCTCCTTGCTCCGAGCATGCGCACCGCGTTTCGAGCGGCCCCTTCGCCTATCCGGGCGGTATCCACTTCATTCTTTTTATGCCCCATCCCCACCTCCCAGCCCACTTCCGAGGCCCCGTCCTCCTCTGCGATGGCGGTTACGGAGCCGGAGAAATAGGTGGCCCTGTGGGTACAGTCCACGCCCCTTGAGTTAACCACCCTTATGAACTTTATCGACTCGGAGTAGGAGGCCTTCCTTACGCGCCTTATCCTGGGAGAGCACCCCCTCGCGCTCCTCTCTATGTCTATGGCCTTTTGTATCTTCTCCTCTTCGGTGGAGGTCCCGAAGGTCTCGTCAAAGACCCCGGTTCCCCTATCTTCCATCGGGGCCTCTGGAGGGGATGGGAACGTTAAAAACTCGTCCGAACTGGCCTCTACCGAGCCGTCGACGGTGTTTGCCACGAGCTCCGTGAGGGCTTCTCCCGTCAACACGCTCGTGAAACCGAAGCCGAGCCTGCCGTTTTTTATCACCCTCAGGCCCACCCCCTTATTGGAGCTTACCTTGAGGGCGTCCACGGTCTCCTCTCTCGACTCGGCGCCCACTCCGAAGTCGCTGGAGAAGAATATCTCGTAGGAGTCGACGCCTCCTGCGAGGAGTTTTACCAGGGCGCCAATCGCCTCTTCGGAGCCGGCCTCCAACCTTGATCCCTTGTCCGCCATGCTACCTTCCAAGCGAATTTTTATACGTCCTGAGCGGCGCGGCCGTCAAGCTCTTTAATCACCGCCGTCTCGTCGCAGCTCGGGAACTTGCTGCACCTCGTGCAGTCGCCCCATATCTTCTGGGGCAGCTTCATCTTGTCCACCACCTTGAAATCAAGCCTCTCGAAAAAACCCCTCATGTACGTAAGGGCGAATACCCTTTTTACCCCGAGGAACCGTGCCTCGTCAAGACAGGCACTGACAAGGTCCGTTCCCATGCCCTTGCCGGAGAACTCCTCCCTTACGGCAAGGGACCTGATCTCGGCGAGCTCGGGACCCCAGACATGGAGCGAGGAGACCCCCGTTATTTTACCGTCCTCTTCACAGACGAAAAAGTCCCTTATGCCGTCGTATATATCGGCCAGAGGGCGGTAGAGCATGCCGCCCTTTTTTGAAAACTCCTCGACCATCTCGTAGATCGAGTGCGCGTCATCTACTACGGCCTTTCTTACCAAGTCTCCTCCCGTTTCGTGATGCGGCCCCTGGTCCGGGGACCGGGCCCCCGGGTAGATTTTCCGCCGCCGCCCGGGCCGAGTCCACCAGCTCCCTTGCGTGCTTCCTCGTTGTCTCCGTGGCCTTCGATCCTCCGAGCATCCAGGAGAGCTCCTCTGTCCTCTCCTCGCCCTCGAGGGCCCTTACCGACGTGGTCGTCCGAGCGCCAACGGTCTCTTTCCTGACGGCGTAATGGTTGTCGGCGAAGGCCGCTATCTGGGGCAGATGGGTTATGCAAAGGACCTGGTTGGATCGAGCCACCTCTTTTAGCTTCAGGCCCACTACCTGGCCCATGGCCCCACCCACCCCGGAGTCTATCTCGTCGAAGACGAGTGTTGGGACCCTGCCGGCGGCCGTGGCCCTCTTTAAAGCGAGCATTGTCCGGGAGAGCTCCCCGCCCGAGGCTATGCGCGCCAACGGTTTTACCTCCTCGCCGGGGTTCGGCGAGATGTAAAACCTCACCCTGTCCGAGCCTTTTTCGGAAAACCTCGCCGTGCCTTCGGCGTCTTTTTCGCCGCTCAAGACCACCTCGAAGACCGACCCCTTCATCCCGAGGGTGGAGAGCTCTTCCTCTATCCTGCCCTTGAGGCCTTCGGCGGCGGAGGACCTCGCTTGAGTGAGCCTGCCGGCTGCTTCGAGGGCCTTCGTGCGCGCCTTTTCGAGGGCGGCCTCGAGCCCGGCTATCCTTCCCTCTATTCCGGCGAGCCCGGAGAGCTCGCTCTCGACGGCCTCCTTTTTCTCGAGGACCTCCTCTATCGTGGCCCCGTATTTCCTCTTAAGCCCCTTTATGAGCTCGATCCTCTCCTCTATGCGGTCGAGCTCCCCGGCTTCGTACTCTATGGAACCGGTGTAGTCCCTCAGAAACCCGGAGGCGTCCTCGACCTGATAGAGGCTTGCCTCGAGGCCCTCGACAACACCCTTGAGCCTCTCGTCGAAGGCCGAGACCTCCTTTAGCTCCTTAACTGCCGCCCCGAGACGCTCCGTTACCGAACCCTCGTCGGAGTAGAGGGCCCCCTCGGCAAGAGAGGCGGCTGACTTTATCCTCTCGGCGTTCTTTAGCCTCTCCTTCAGGGCCGCAAGC
>DATEAM010000174.1:0-13517 GCA_035288385.1 Thermodesulfobacteriota bacterium | reverse complement strand
GGGGGCCGGGGGCGGCGGGGGCGGCGGGAGGACCGGGTGCTCACGAGGGCACATCCACGGGCTCCACCACGCAGGTAAGCGCCGTGGACGCGCAGGGAAACGTGGCGAGCGTTACGACCTCCGTGGGCATGGGCTGCGGGTTCATGATCCCCGGCACGGGCATCATGATGAACAACATGCTCGGCGAGAAGGACCTGAACCCCCTCGGTTTCCACGGCCAGCCCCCCGGCATGCGCATGTCCTCGATGATGGCCCCAACGATCGTAATGAGGGACTCAGCTCCTGAGATAGTCCTCGGCAGCGGCGGCTCCAAGCGGATAAGGAGCGCCATACTCCAGGCCATGGTCAATCTTATCGACCACGGGCTGCCCGTCTCCGAGGCCGTGAACTCCCCGCGGGTGCATTGGGAAAAAGGGGTCCTCGATACAGAGCAGGGTATTGACGAAGAAGAGCTTGCGGCCCTTGAAAAAGAGGGGTTTAATCTGAAGAGGTGGGAAGCGAGGAGCATGTACTTCGGAGGGGTCCACACCGTTTGCTCGGGGCCCCGGGGTTTTTCCGGGGCAGGGGACTCGAGGAGAGGCGGGGTGAGCAAAAAAATATTTTAACGAGTGCTACAAGGAAGGTGGATATGCTCCAGGAGATTATAGAGAGTGTCGAGTCCGTCAAGGACAGGATAAGGAAGTTCAGGCGCGAGATACACCACTGCCCCGAGCTCTCGGGCGAGGAGAGGAACACGGCGGCCTTTGTGGCCGGGGTGCTCGAGGACAACGACATCGATGTGAGGAGGGGCGTGGGAGGCCACGGTGTAGTGGGGGTCCTGAGGGGGGGCGAGTCCGGGCCCACCATCGCCATGAGGGCTGATATGGACGCCCTTCCCATACAGGACGCAAAGAAAACCGATTACGCCTCGGGAGTGCCCGGGGTGATGCACGCCTGCGGCCACGACGTGCACACGGCCATACTGATGGGCACCGCCGTAGTGCTCGGGGGCCTCAAGGACAGGCTCAAGGGCAACGTCAAGTTCATATTCCAGCCCTCGGAGGAGAGGAGCGTCACCGGGGCCAAGATGATGATAGACGAGGGGGCCCTCGAAGACCCGGCGCCTTCGGCCATAGTGGCGTTGCACTGCAACCCCGAGATGGAGGTGGGCACCATAGGGCACAAGTCCGGCATCATGACGGCCTCGTCCGACGGGTTCAGGATAGTGGTAAAGGGAAAGAGCGGACACGCCTCCCGGCCCCACCAGACCGTGGACGCCGTGCTCCTCTCCTCCCTCGTGATAAACGCCATACACCACATAGTGAGCAGGCGTACCGACCCGCTACACCACGCCGTCATATCCATAGGCACCATTTGCGGAGGTGTTGCGGCCAACATAATCGCCGACGCCGTGGAGATGGAGGGGACCGTGAGGACCCTCGACGTGGTGGCGAGGAAGAAGATCCATACGCTCCTTGAGGAGACGATAAAGGGCGTTACCGAGGGGATGGGCGGCTCCTACGAGCTCGACTACTCCTACGGCACCCCTTCGGTCATCAACGACAGGGGCGTGGACGACCTCGTAAAGAGCTGCGCCTACGACATACTCGGCGCGGAAAACGTCGTAGAGATGGCGGAGCCTCTGATGGGCGCCGAGGACTTCGCCTACTTCGCCGAAAAGATACCCGGAACCCTCTTCAGGCTCGGCACGAGCAACCCCGCGAAGGGGATAGCCGCCCACCTCCACAACCCCAACTTCGACATAGACGAGGACGCCCTTGCCATCGGCACGAAGATAATGTCATGGATAGCCGGAAAGTACCTCGTCAAGGGATGGGGGGAGGACGGCAAGGAGTGAGTCCTTCCGGAAGACGGGCCGGGGGGGGGTACAGTGCCCATTCAATCGTAATTTAAAAAGCCTCGCCGCCGGCACCTCCGCGGCAACAAGAATGCCGGCCCTAAATCCTGACCCCTGAAAGTTCTTTTCACGAAGCCCTGAAGGCGCACCATGGGAGGCCCCTCCCATGGTGCGCCTGGAGCCGCCATGGACCGCCTTCAGAGAAATTTTCCTATGACCGTAAAGACCGCCATCTCCCCACCCCAGAGAGCCGGGATGCTCTTCCTCGCAGCCTTTCTATTCTGCACGAGCGCATACGCCGGTACACGCGGCGCGGTCATGGATGAAAAACCCGGCGCCGCCGTCCCCCTCGACACCCCTTTCCACGACGAGACGGGCTCCACCGTGCTTTTAGGGGACGCGGTCACGGGCCCGACGGTTGTGACGCTTAACTATCTAAGCTGCACGAACGTCTGTACAGACATCCTCGACTCCCTGTCAGGAGTGCTCGAAGAATTGAGCTACGTGCCGGGCAAGGACTTCCAAATCGTAACCGTAAGCTTCGATGAATCGGACTCGCCCGAAAAGGCGATGCGAAAGAAGAGGGAGTACATGAAGGCAACGGGCATGGGGGGGCCGGGGGGCCTTCCCGCCGGCGCCTGGAGGTTCCTTACCGGGGATAGGGAGAGCATAGAAAGGCTCGCCGGGGCCGTGGGGTTCGGCTTTGAGAGGACCGAAGGAGGGTTCGACCACCCGGCCGTTACCGTCGTCCTCTCGGGCGAGGGCAGGATAGTGCGCTACATATACGGCTCGAGCTACGTTCCGTCAGACCTCGATATGGCGATAAGGGAGGCCAGTGAGGGCCGCGTCGGGGCCGTAAGGTCGAGGCTCTTTTCCTTCTGCTACAGTTATGACCCCGGGGAGGGGAGGTACGCGCTTAACTACCTGAGGGTAGTGGGTGTTTTTATGCTCGCCTCTGTAGCAGGGGCCTTTATATATCTGGCAAGGTCGGGCAGGCGTATAGAGAGGTGAGGCAATGGCTGACAGGGGTCTTTCCGTGTCAGAAGAAGGGAACTTTTACAGAGACGGCGGAAGGGGTGTCCGATCCTGGGTCTTTTCAACGGACCACAAGAGGATAGGGATCCTGTACCTCGTAAGCGTCCTCTCGCTCTTTACGCTCGGCGTGGCGGTGGGCCTCGTCATGAGGCTCGAGCTCATATCCCACGGGCCCACCCTCGTGCAGGCGCAGACCTACAACTCCCTTTTCACCCTCCACGGCGTGGTAATGCTCTTCCTCTTCATCATCCCCGCCACCCCCGGGGTGTTCGGGAATTTTTTCCTCCCCCTCCAGATAGGCGCCAACGACGTGGCCTTCCCGCGGTTGAACCTCCTCTCATGGTGGTTCTACATGGCCGGGGCCTTTATCGTGCTCGCCACCATAATCACGGGGGCGGGGCCCGCTGATACGGGCTGGACCTTCTACGTCCCCTATTCCCTCGTTACCGGAAGGAACGTGACCCTCGCCGTCTTCGGGGTATTCGTCCTCGGGGCCTCGTCGATTTTGACGGGCATAAACTTCATAACCACGGTACACAGGATGAGGGCCCCGGGGATGGGCTTTTTCAGGATGCCCCTTTTCGTCTGGTCCATCTACGCCACCTCATGGATACAGGTGCTCGCCACCCCGATAGTGGGCATAACCTTTCTGCTTCTCGTCGCAGAGAGGACGCTGGGCATCGGGGTCTTCGACCCCTCGAAAGGCGGGGACCCCATACTATACCAGCACCTCTTCTGGATCTACTCGCACCCGGCCGTATATATAATGATACTGCCCGGGATGGGAGTGGTCACGGAGATAATCCCGGTCTTTTCGAGGAAGGTTATCTTCGGCTACAGGGCCATAGCCTACTCGAGCCTCGGCATAGCCGTCATGGGCTCCATGGTCTGGGGCCACCACATGTTCGTAAGCGGATACTCCTACACCGCGGGGGTGGTCTTCTCATTTTTTACCTTTCTCGTCGCCATACCGAGCGCCATAAAGGTCTTCAACTGGGTGGCCACCCTCCACAGGGGCTCGATAAGGTTGGACACTCCTCTCCTTTATGCCCTCGCCTTCATATTCCTCTTCGCCATAGGCGGGCTCACGGGGCTCATGCTCGGCGCCCTCTCCCTAAACGTCCATCTCCACGACACCTACTTCGTAGTAGCCCATTTCCATTACGTCAAGTTCGGGGGAGGAGGCTTCGCCTTCTTCGCCGCCATACATTACTGGTTCCCCAAGATGTTCGGGAGGATGTACAACAGGAGGATAGCCAACTACGCCTGGGGCGTCCTCTTCATCGGATTCAACACCCTCTACTTCCCCATGTTCATACTCGGCTTCGAGGGCATGCCAAGGAGGTACTACGACTTCCTCCCCAGATACGATAACCTCCAGATGCTCTCCATAGCAGGCTCCTGGATACTCGCAGCAGGACTTTTTGCCATGTTCGCAAACCTCGCCTGGGCCCTGGTAAGGGGCGAGAGGGCTGGAAGGAACCCCTGGGGCGCGGCGACCCTCGAATGGCAGGTCTCGTCCCCGCCTCCAGCGGAGAACTTCGAGAAGATACCGGAGGTAACAAAAGGCCCTTATGACTTCTGACGGATTCGACGGGAGAGAGCGGGAGAAAGGTCACCGGGACTATACGGGCTCGAAGCTCGGGATGTGGCTCTTCCTCGCCACCGAGGTCTTCTTCTTCGCCGCCCTATTCCTCCTCTACGCCGCCTACCGCCTTAGGTACGCCGAGGGGTTCCGGCAAGCCTCTTCCTCTCTGAGCCTCTTTGCCGGTACCGTAAACACGGCGGTCCTCATAACGAGCAGCCTCACCGCGGCCCTATCGGTGGCGGCCATAAGAAGGGGGAGGAAAAACCACTCCACCCTCCTGTTGCTGACGACCGTGGGCCTCGGGGCCGTCTTCCTCGTAAACAAGTACTTCGAGTGGCAAGATAAGTTCTCCCACGGCATCTACCCGGACTCGGCCGTGCTCGCCGGGCTCGGAGGTGGCGAGTCGGTCTTTTACGGCCTCTATTTCTTCACCACCGGGATGCACGCCCTCCACGTCATCGGCGGCGTAGCCCTCCTCTGCCTCGTAGCGGCACTCGTATATACGGGCAGGGTCGACGGACAGGACTCCATAAGGCTCGAGAACTCGGTCCTTTACTGGCACCTCGTGGACGTAATATGGATATACATATTCCCGCTTTTCTACCTCATAGGCTGAATTGGGGCGGGTCTTTCAAGACATGTTTCTCATTTAAGGGTTAAAGGGTATGTCAGAGGAGTCCAGGACATTGAGATACGGCGCCTACGTCCTTGTCTGGGCGGGCCTTCTTATTCTCACATTGCTTACGGTGGCCGCCTCGAGGGCCTTTGCCGGAGTCCTCGGCCACGTCGCCTTACCGCTCCTTATCGCCACGGTGAAGGCGGGCCTCGTCGTATTCTTCTTCATGCACCTCAAGTACGAGAGGGGGATATTCAGAAGTATACCCCTGGCGGTGGTACTGGTATTCATGGTCCTCTTCTTGTTTCTCTTCTCGGACGTGGCCTTCAGGTAGGTTGGAAAATGTTCGGAGCCGCAACCACATTCGGCAGGGAGGTAGACTCCTCGGCACTCCTTATTACGGGGATATGCGCGGGGCTCTTCGTCCTGATAGTCTTCCTCATGGTCTACTTCGTCGTAAGGTACCGGAGCTCGAGGAGCGTTGAAGCCGCGCGAATAGAGGGGAACACCGTCCTCGAGATATCGTGGACCGCCGGGGGTGTGGCCATCGTCCTCTTCATGTTCTACATCGGCTGGTTCGGTTACGGTGAGAGAAAAGAGGTCCCCCCCGGGGCCTTCGAGATAAGGGTCACGGCGCAGATGTGGCAGTGGTCCTTCGAATACGGCGACGGCAGGAGGTCCGACACCCTCTACCTGCCCGCGAACAGGCCCGTAAAAATGGTCCTCAACTCCCGCGACGTCATACACAGCTTCTATGTCCCGGCCTTCAGGATAAAGGAGGACGTGGTGCCGGGCATGACCAAGGCGATAACCTTCGTTGCCGACGAGGCCGGGGAGTACGACCTTTTCTGCACCGAGTACTGCGGCACGGGCCACTCCGGGATGTACACAAGCGCCGTAGTCCTGGCAGAAGCGGATTTCGATGATTGGTCGAGGACGGTTTCGGCCGAGCCAACCCTCTCGGGTGAGGAACTTATAAAGGAAAAGGGGTGCACCGCCTGCCACACCACGGACGGCTCGACCCTCGTATGCCCCACCTTCAAGGGCCTCTGGGGCAGGACCGAGAGGGTCGCTACCGGCGGGAAAGAGAGGGAGGTCCTCGTGGACGAGGAATATATGAGGAGGTCCATGCTCGAGCCCGCCTCCGACGTGGTCGTGGGCTTCCCGCCCATAATGCCTTCCCAGGAGGGGATATTGACGGAGGAGGAGATAAAGGCGATAACCGAATACATCAAGACGCTAAAAAATTGAGGAAACCTTTTTGAAAAAAGGTTTCCTCAAACTCCTTCCAAAAACTTTTAGCTGTTTATCCCCTGGAGGGAGACCCCCTCTTGCGCGGATTTCATCTTTGGGGGGTCTGCCTCCAGGGGATAGCCATAAGTCTTTGAAGGGGGTCCGGGGGAAACTTTCTTCAGAAAGTTTCCCCCGGCTAACCCGTAAGTCCGTGCGCGCCTCCGAGAACGAGGTTTATTATCAGAAACGACCCCACGAGCACCATGAATGCCGTGCCCGAGAGTATGGCCGCCTTCTTTCCCCTCCAGCCCTGCGTGAGCCTGCCGTGCAAGAGGGCCGCGTAGAGGAACCACGTTATGAGAGACCATATCTGCCTCGGCTTCCAGTCCCAGTAGCTCCCTATGGCGTACTCCGACCATATGGCCCCCGTTATTATGGCGAGGGTCAAGAGCGGGAAGCCGTACTGGAGGCACCTGTAATTGAGCTCGTCGAGCATCTCGAGGGAGGGGAGCTTGAAGTAGAGCCCCGTCAATTTTTTCTTCTTCAAGTGCCTCTCCTGGATCACGTACATGACCCCGAGGAAGAAGGCCAGCGCGAAGAAGGCGTTTCCGAGAAAGGCAAGGATAACGTGGAACGGGAGCCAGTAGCTCTCTAATACCGGGGCCAGGGGCACTATCTCCTTGGGCAGGAACGAAGCCGTAATCATGAGCAAAAAGGCGAAGGGCGTTACAAAGGCCCCGAGGACCCTCTGGCCGTACTTAACGAGGATGAGCATGAAGAGCGCCACGGTAATCCACGAGAAGAAGGTCAAAGACTCGTGGAGGTTCGTTACCGGGGTCCTGCCGGCCTCCCCCCAGCGCGAAAGGATCGTTACCGTGTGGGTGGTGAACCCCGAGATAAGCGTCCACTGTGCAAAGCCCATGACCCTGTCGTTACGCGTGACCAGGTACGCGATATAGACGAGCGTGGCAACGAGGTACGCCGCGGCGGTTATGTGGAAGAATACGTTGCTCATTCAGACCTTTCTCGACCCTCTACGGGGTAAATAAACGAATAGACGCACCCCGTATATAACCACGGTCACATGCGTCCATGCCTTTTCCCGACACTGATGCCGAGCCTTTTAAGCGTATACCCTTCACCGAGAAGTCTCTTGAGAACTCCGTTTATCTCTCGCGTGGAACCCTCTTTTATCAACTCGGGCAACGGAGACCTTACCAGTGCGTTGATTACTCTCTCTTTTTTAACACCTTTTACATTGTTTTTCAATAACTTGTTCCTCACGGCGCCAAGGAGGTCCGCAAACGCCCCGTATTCGGCTCCGAGGCTCTTCTCCAGGTCCTCTCTTAGCCTCCTCGCCAGAGCAGGGCTTTTCCCCGAGGTGGAGACAGCTATAACGAGGCTACCCCTGTCCACCACCGAGGGGAGTATGAAGGTGCACCTAACCGGGTCGTCCACGACGTTTACCGGGATTTTTCTCTCTACGGCCTCCTCGTGGACCGTTGCGTTCACCTCCCTCGAGTTCGACGCCGATATAGCTAAAAAGGCGCCCTCGAGGTCGCCCTTTTTGTACCCCTTTTTTTTATGCCCTATCTCCTTTTTATCCGCAAGCTTCTTGAGTCCCTTCGTGACCCTCGGGCTTATTACGGTTACCCTCGCCCCGGCCCCGAGAAGCCCAAGGACCTTCCTCTCGGCGACCTCTCCGCCGCCTATTACAACGCAGTCCTTGTCTCTTATGTCGAGGAACAGGGGATAGTAGCGCATGTGCTGGATTAATGACCCCCTGCGGCGGGGTCCTGGAAAATCCCGCCGCAGGTGATCAATAAAGGCCCCGGCAGGCAGCCGGGATATGGAAAGGTTTTAAAGCCATCGCTAAGGACATTATGCCCCAGTAAGATTAAAAAATTATGAATACTTCTTATAAAATTTTATAATCTTTTCGGAGGGGTCGGATGGAACCCCTCTAAAGAATAATCATCTATAACGCCGTGAAAAAAAGGCCCCCTCAAAAATCGACAATCAGGGTTGTAAGGAGTGTGGTGTCCGTGTGCTGGAGCTCCTCGGAGGGCGGCTCGTTCTGGTAGTTTATCGTGTAGTTGACCCCGAGCGAAAGGTGGGCGTTTATCTTTACCTTGACGGAGGTTACGGAGTCCAGGAAGTATCTTCCCGTCTCCTCCAGGGAGGCGGAGTAGTCGAGGGTCTCGGTGAGCTTGACGTTTTCTCTCGCCTTGAACTCGTACTTCGCCGTAGCCTTCGCGCTCACATAGTCGTCGGTCCCCTCTTCTCCCACGGAGAACTCGTCGTGATTGTAGAGGAGGATTGCGAGGCCCTGGAGCAGGTGCCTTTCCGTCCTTATGAAGTCGCGGCCCGCCCCCGGTCCGGCGAAGACCCTCGAGTCGTATCCCGAGAACCTGTCCCTCGAGTACCCCGCCGTAAAAAGGCCGAAGGTCCTCTCGGTCAAGACCCTTTCGTACCTCCCGTCGAGGGTGAGCCTGTTGGAGGTCTCCTCGTTTCTGTTCTGTGTCAGCCGGTATGAGGAGTTGAAGAAGTACCTGTTTACCGGGGCCTCCTTCTTTATGGACGCTTTTACCGCAAAGGTGCTCGTGTCCGTGTTGCCCGAGGTGTTCACGTAGGAGAGCTCGGCCCGGGTCTTCCAGGGGTGCTCGGCCGTCTCCTGCCCGGCAAAAGAGGCGGCCGGGGCGCAGGCGAGGATAAAAAGGGATAAGACGAGGGCTCGAAAGATGAATCTCATGATTTTTCTCTTGAGGAACCCTTTTTTGGGAAAAGGGTTCCTCAAACTCCTCCCAAAAACTTTTAGCTATTTATCCCATGGCGGGAGACCCCCGGGGAGATGAAATTCCCGGCAGAGGGGTCTCCCGCCATGGGATAGCCATAAGTCTTTGAAGGGGGGTCCCCGGGGGAAACTTTCTTCAGAAAGTTTCCCCCGGGTTTATTTAACGAGGTAAGAGCCGAGCGTATGTTTTGAGCCCTCGAAGGTGGCCACGGTCTTCTCCCTCCATTCGGGACTTACGCTGTAGTTTTCAGGGTCCTTCTGGCAGGCCTCCACGGCCTCTACCAGGACGCGCGTCATTGAGCCCACGTAGCTCTTGGTCCTCTGGCGCCCCTCAATCTTCAAGGCCGTTATCCCCGCTTTCATAAGCTCCGGGAGTATCCCGAGGACGTTAAGGGACTCTGGCTCCTCTATGGCGTAGGAAACACTGCCGTCGGGCATTATGTAGCGCGCCTTGCAGCACGTGGGATAGGGGGACGATTCATCCGGGGCGAGCCTGTTAAGGAGGACGCCGTTTAGCGTTATGCTCATGCCCCCTTCCAGCCCCGAGACGAAGCGGACGAACCGGGAAGGGGAGCAGGCCCCCTCGGTGTTCGTAGAGGCGCCCGTTACGAAGCTCGAGAGGTAGCACCTGCCCTCGATGTTTATGCAAAGGCCCCCGAGGGCGAAGACCTCCACCTCCACGTCCGTCTTTTCCGTAAGCTCCCTTATCTCCCCGACGGTAAGGACCCTGGGGAGGACGACCCGTTTTATGCCGAAGTGTCTGCGGTAGAAGTTTATGCTCTCGTAGTTCGACGAGCTCGCCTGGGTGCTAAGGTGTAGGTTGGCATCGGGGTACCTCTGCCTCGCGTATTTAAGGACCCCGAGGTTGGCGATTATGACGGCGTCGGCTCCGAGGCCCACGGCGTTGTCGACGGAGGCGTACCAGTCAGGGTAGGTGTCTAACTGGGGGAAGGTGTTTACTGCGACGTAGAACTTGGCGCCCCTTTTCCTCACATAGGCGATGCCCTCTTCGAGCTCATCTACTGTGAAGTTGAGGCCCTCGAAGTTCCGGGCGTTGGTGGCGTCGCTGAAGCCGAGGTACACGGCGTCCGCGCCGTTGTCAACGGCGGCCTTCAGGGACGAGAGGTTCCCTGCCGGCGATACTATCTCGACTTTTTTCATCTCTTTACCGGGGGGAACCTTTCTGAAGAAAGGTTCCCCCCGGACCCCCTTCCAAAGACTTTTGGCTATTTATCTTCCTGAGGCAGCCCCCTCTTGCGCGAGTTTCATCTCCCGGGGGCTGCCTCAGGAAGATAGCTAAAAGTTTTTGAGGGGAGTTTGAGGGGAACTTTTTTCAAAAAGTTCCCCTCAAAACGGCACGTCTTCGAGGTCCTCGGCGGGCGCCTCCTCTTCGGGGGGTTTGCCCTGCGGCGGGGCTTCCCTCTGGGCCTGGTCCCTCGAACCGAGCATCTGCATGGTGTCGGCTATTATCTCGGTGATGTATCTCTTGTTCCCGTCCTTGTCTTCCCAGTTCCTTGTCTGGATCCTGCCCTCGATGTAGACCTGTCTGCCCTTTGAGAGGTACTCGCCGCAGATCTCGGCGAGCCTCTTGAAGGCGACGATCTTGTGCCACTCGGTCTTCTGCTCCTTCTGACCCTCCTTGTTTGTCCTTGTCTCGGTGGTGGCGAGACTGAAGTTGGCCACAGCCGTGCCGCTCGGCGTGTAGCGTATCTCGGGGTCTGCCCCGAGGTTCCCCACGAGAATAACCTTGTTTACTCCGGCCATAAGGACTCCTTTTCTGTTAAATTGGGTTTTGGGAATGGATATTATAATTTATCAATAATGGCGGCAAAGTCAAGACGTTTTGGGGGAAAACTTTATGCTATTCCCGTCAGGCAGCCGCCTGGCAGGAAATAGCTAAAAGTTTTTGGAAGAGGTTTGGAGAAACCTTTTTTCAAAAAGGTTTCTCCTTAACTAAAAATTGACTTCCCGGGATTAAAAAAGTAGAATTTTCCCATGTACTTAAGGACTGCTCTGGTCTGGGCGGCCGGGCTTCCCGTGACTTTCGCGCTCTTCGCGCTCGTGGTCCTCTCGTTGCTCGTCGACAGGAGCGGGTGCCTGGTGCACTCGATCGGGGCGCTCTGGTGCAGGTTGATACTCGCGCTCTCGGGCGTGCGCGTTACGGTAAAAGGGATGGAGAACCTCCCGCTGGACCGCCCCGTCATCATAGTCTCCAACCACCAGGGGGCCTTTGACATACCGGTGCTCCAGAGCCATATCCCCGTACAATTCCGCTGGGTCGCAAAGAAGAGCCTCTTCAGGATACCCGTGGTCGGCTGGTCCATGAGGCTTGCCGGGTACATCGGCATAGACAGGTCTGATGCGGGGAGCGCTTACAGGAGCATAGAGAAGGCCGCCGAGAAGGTCAAAAAAGGGACCTCGGTGCTCCTCTTCCCCGAGGGGACGAGGAGTGTGACGGGCAAGCTCCTTCCCTTCAAGAAGGGCGGCTTCCTTCTCGCCGCCAAAAGCGGCGTGGAGATCGTCCCCGTTGCGGTAAAGGGGACAAAGGGTGTGATGAAAAAGGGGAGCCTTTTAATCTCCCCGGCCGGCGTGACACTTACCATAGGAAGACCCATGCCCACCGAAGGGCTCGGCGAGCGCGAGCTAAGGTCGAGGGCGAGGGCGGCGATAGAGGAGCTTCTAACCTCGTAAGGAGCTTGCAGGAAATGGATACCGGAAAACAGCCGCTGAAGATAATCCCCCTCGGGGGCCTCGGAGAGATAGGGCTTAACATGATGGCCTTCGAGTACGCCGACTCGATCATGGTCGTGGACTGCGGCCTCATGTTCCCCGAGGACTACATGCTGGGCATCGACATCGTCATACCCGACATAAGCTACCTCATGGAGAATAGGGAGAAGGTAAAGGCCCTTGTAATAACCCACGGGCACGAGGACCACACCGGGGCGATACCCTTTGTGTTGAGGGAGATAAACGTGCCCATCTACGCCACGGCCCTTACCGTGGGCCTAATCGAGGAGAAACTCGCCGAGCACAGGCTCCTCGACAAGACGACCTTCGAGACGGTAAGGCCCAGGGACACCGTCTCCATCGGGCCCTTTGACGTAGAGTTCATCCGCGTAAGCCACTCCATCGTGGACGGATGCGGACTTGCGATAAAGACCCCCGTCGGGGTCGTCATACACACGGGCGACTTCAAGCTCGACCAGACCCCCGTGGACGGGGAGGTCATAGACTACGCGAGGTTCTCGGAGTACGGGGAAAAGGGGGTGCTCGCCCTCCTCTCGGACTCCACTAACGTCGAGCGCGAGGGCTACACCCTCTCCGAGAGGGAGATAGGCAGGAACATAGAGGAGATTTTCGGGAGGTGCGAGGGCCGCATAATAGTCGCGGCCTTCTCCTCCAACATCCACAGGATCCAGCAGGTCATCGACGCGGCCGATAAGTTCGGAAGAAAGGTGGTATTAAACGGGAAGTCCATGGTCTCGAACACCGGTATCGCGAGGACCCTCGGGTACCTTAATGCCCCTGACGGGCTCCTCGTGGACTTAAGAGAGCTCGGGCGTCTGCCCCAAAACAAGGTGGTGCTCCTCACCACCGGGAGCCAGGGCGAGCCCATGAGCGCGTTGACGCGCATGGCCCTGGACAACCACAAGCAGATAAAGGTGACGAAAGGCGACACCATCATACTCTCCTCGAAGTTCATCCCCGGCCACGAAAAGGCGATAACCACGATGATGAACCACCTCTACAGGCGCGGGGCCACCGTCATATACGAGAAGGTCTCCGAGGTGCACGTCTCCGGGCACGCGAGCCAGGAGGAATTGAAGATTATGCTCAACATGGTCAGGCCCGAGTACTTCATCCCCATACACGGCGAGTACAGGCACCTCGTCCTCCACGGAAAGCTCGCCTCGAAGGTGGGGATACCGGAGTCGAATATAATCATAGCCGAGGACGGGGACGTAGTCGAGTTCACGGAAAGGGGCGCCGGGATCACCGGCAGGGTGGAAGCGGGAAAGGTATTCGTCGACGGAAAAGGGGTGGGAGACGTGGGGGAGATGGTATTGAAGGACAGGATGCACCTCGCGCAGGACGGCATGGTCATCGCCGTAGTATCCCTGAACGAGAGGACGGGCGAGGTCATCTACGGGCCCGATATAGTGACGAGGGGCCTTGTCTTCGAGGAGGAGAGCGCGGAGTTGATCGAGGGGGCGAAGGCCGTCGTACGGGCTACCCTCGACGGCATAAACGCCGAGGCACGCTCCGAGCAGCTCGAGGTGGAAGAGGAGATAAGAAGGGCCCTGAGGAGGTTCTTCAACAAGTCCCTCGACAGAAGACCCGTGATACTTCCGATCATTATCGAGATATGATCTCCTGGGGGAACCCTTCTGAAGAAGGGTTCCCCCAGACC
>DATEAM010000173.1:0-20124 GCA_035288385.1 Thermodesulfobacteriota bacterium | reverse complement strand
AACTTTTCATAATTTTGTAAACACCATACTTAATCAGTCCAATAGGTTGGGTTAAGCGAAGCGCAACCCAACAATTTTTCCGCACTGAGAAGATGTTGGGTTTCGGCTAACCGACCTCAACTCAACCTACCAGCCTTGTAGGGTGGGCACCGCCCACCGTCTTCTATTCTGCGCCTATGCCCTCAGGGAATTTAAGCCACGCCGTGCTTTTCTTGCCCTTGAATAATGAGGCATTGCAAGGTCGTTGGTGGTCTGTTTTTTTATGGTGGGCGGTGCCCACCCTTGACTCGGAGTCTAAAAGGCCTACTTCCTCGAATGCATCTCCAGGACGTACTTCCTCATGTATTTCGTCGTCTCCTCGTCCATCTCCGCGAACTTCACCCCGGCGCGGTTCTCCGCTCCGCTCCAGACGACCTCCCCTGTTAAAGAAAGGGGCTCGGGCAGGCTCCCGCCCTTTATCGTAATGGTCATGACCCTTCCCTTTTTCAGCTGGGACACGTTTTCGCCGGCGTCGAGACAGAGCCCGGTTGTGCTTATGTTTACGAGCTTGCCTATGCGAGGGGTGTTGTCGATCCTGTATTCGACGTAGGAGTCCACGCCCGGGACCCTCAGGCGGTCCCTGCACCCGTTAAGGAGCTCTTCGAGGCTCTTTATGAAGATATTGAGGCTCATGGCCGACTCCCTGTAACCCCTGTCCTGCCCGCCGCGTTGCTCTATCTCGGCCATCTCCGTCTTCGCCTCCCTCAGGAGCTTCATGTATTTATGCACGTTCTTTAGAAGGATGTCCCTGTACATGGAATAGGGGCCAGCAGAGACGTAGACCTCGCTCACTGGGAAGTGGAAGCCGCAATCCGGGCACTCGGTCTCGGTCAGCTCCGAGAGGAGCGGTGAATAGACCCAGTCCTTGCAGTTGGGACACTCTGTCTTGAGCATAGCCCTCCCTGTGTTTCTGGACTGTTTTAGGTTTGAAAGGAATAGAAGTAGTATACACAAGGGATTGCTTGTTTTCAAGCCTTGATTTTAGGGTAAGTGTTTTTTTATGCAATTTTTCCAGAAAATCAACAGACCGTAAAAAAATATCAGGGGGTTTGATTGAAGATGGGCGATTAACGGAAAAGTCCTGGCGGCCCTGGCGATGAGGGTTTAAAAACCCTTCGCCTATAGATGCATTATCTTCTTGGATCCTGTCGGGGAATCGCAGGAGTGTACAGCCCTGACGGCCTGATCACTCCCACCTTATCACCTTCTTCTCCATGTCGACATCGAACCTTAAACCACCGAGGATGTCCATCCCCAGGAGGCCGTCGAAGGGCACGGCCGGGCCCTTGTGCTCTATTACGCCGACCACCAAGCCGTCGACCCTGTGGGGACCTACCTCGAGGAAGTCGAGCTGGACGACCTTTGCCTCCACCATGCCCCCGCCCACGACCATGGCCTCCACCTTGATGGCGCTTTTCAGGTCGAGGTTCAGCCTCTCCGCTACCTCCGTGCTTATTACCGTGGCCCCGGCCCCGGTGTCGAGGACGAGGGTTGCCTCGACCTCGTTAAAGCCGCGGCTTAAACGGACTGGCACGAGGACCTGGTTACCGACTATCCGCACGCTTGTGGTGCTCTCATAAGAGGTCTCACCCGACGAGCCGACTCGCTGGTAGACCTTTCTTGTCTCACGCTCGAGGGACTCGCATTGGACGTAACCGGCTACGTCCCCGGCAGATACGGCGCACCAGTTCCATTCGGAGCCCTCCATCTCGAACTCCACAGTAACTACGTCCCCCTTGTTGAGTCTCTTTACTACTTCGCTCTCGGCGCTCATGCCTGAGTAGACGTCGAGGGTGTCGGTAAGAACGGTCGCCCTGCCCGAGGGGGGCTTCTCTTCGGCCCTCGCATCAAAGGCGCTGATAGTCAGTAGAACCGCCAGGATAGCTAAAAAAATCCACGTAAGGCGCAGCCGCATGACACCCTCCCTCACTTGTCCATCATCATGTTGATCTGGTCGCTGAAAAAGACGTCTATGAGGACCCACTCGGAGCCCGTCCTGTAATAATAAAACTCCCATACTATTGGGTACTGCTCGGCCTTCAGCGTATATACGACCTTTACTATCGAGGAGCCGTGCGTCTGCTCCTTTATGAACTCGTAGCCTATGAGCTTGCCGTAAAGGGTCGTCGCCATGGTGGTGTTCTTCTTGACCACCTCCACCTCCTGGGGCTTTGCCTTCGGTATCATGGAGCCCTGGAAGAGGTCGTCATAGGCCTCGTCTATCTTCCCGTCTATTACCCTGGCAAGAAACGCCTCGGACCTTACACGGTAGGAGGGCGTCTCTTCGGCAAAGGCTGTGCCCGCCATAACAACCATAAGAACAAAAGTCAGGAGAATCGCCAGACGCCTCATAAGGACCCCTTTCCTGAAAAATTTTTTAGACAGGTCGTCTCTGAAAAACCCCATGTCTAAATTCTAACGGGCAAAAAATAAAAAGCAACCCCGGGGAGGGGAGGGAAGGAAACCGTCCCCCGATGGGGTCAGAACCTGTCGTAGTGAATTTTCGACTCGTCCAATTCCCTCTCCCCGTGCTCCATGAGTCTTCGCTTGGGATACCCTATGGGCATCATGCACTGCACGCGGTAGTTAGCCGGGATGTCGAGGAGTTTTTTTACATAAGGCTCGGCGCTACCATCGGGGGTCCCGGCGTCTGCCACCTGCACGAAACAGCTCGCCAGGCCAAGCTCCACGGCCTCGAGGTGTATGTGCTCGGCCGCTATGGAAGAATCCTCCTTGAAGCGCCTGCCGACTTTCGCGTTGTAGGCTATTACTATCACCACGGGGGCGTCCTTCACGAAATAGGAGTGCTCGGTAGCCTCGGAGAGCCGCCCCCTTACCACGGGGTCGGTAACCACTATGAACTCCCAGGCCCGGGTCCCCCATGAGGTGGGGGCGAACATGGCGGCCTTCAATATCTCCCGGAGTTTTTCCTCCTCCACCTCCCTCTTGAGATACTCCCTTATGCTCCTCCTCTTCCTTATCGCCTCTATCATGAGTCACCTCCGAAAGTGTTTTGGACGTTAAAGATAATAACAGAGGGGGGAAACTTTTTGTAAAAAGTTTTCCCCCCGAGCCCCTTTCAAAAACTTTTGGCTATCCCCTGTAAGCGGCCTACCGGGAAATAGCTAAAAGTTTTTGGGAGGAGTCTGAGGAACCCTTTTTACAAAAAGGGTTCCTCAGCTTCTAATAATCCCTTAATCTTCGCCTCCTTATAATGGTCGCATGAGGCAAGGAAAGTTTTTAACCACTAAACATAACAAATAAGGGGTAACGAGATGAAAAAGAGGTTTAACGACATTTTCGATACAGGCGTTATAGTCGCCAACTTTCTGGCGGTTTTAGTGATCCTTCCAACACTTGTTCTCTCCTGAGCAGTCGACCCGCCTTAACGGCCCGCCGTCAAATCCCGCATCGGGGAGGTTTTTGAAAAAAACCTCCCTGCCCTTTTTTTGGGTCTAACACCGCTTTAATCCCCGGTTTTATAAAATGTGCACGTAAACGATACTCCGACATGACCGTCGGCGTATCGAAAGGAGGGATCAAGATGAAGGTGGACATGAATAAGATAGACGCCATCGGCGAGATACTTGTGCTCCTCTTAAGCGCGGGGATCGCCGTCAGTATCCTCGCGAGCGCGGTCTGGTACGGGCTTGTCCTCTGATCCTGTTATTCCCGTAACGCCGCTTTTTGCTCTTTCCAATCTTTCCAATGAGCCGTTCCCGCAGGAGCGGCCGCGTTTGAAAAAGCCGAGACACTTTCCCCATCCGCGCTGCCCCGCGCCCTTACTGCACGGTTGACTTAGCCCGTTCCATGGCCTTATACTGTTTTTATCGATGGAATAATGGAATAAACGCGGTAAAACCCACGGGCCCCCCCGGCCGCATCGCCGGGTCCGCCGTAAAGGTTTGAATACACGAGATGGAGCAACAGGGAGAGCAGGTCTTAAGGAGCGTGTGCAGGGTATGCCACGGCGGATGCGGCGTATTCGTCCACGTGAAGGACGGCCACGTGGTAAAGGTCAAGGGAGACCCGGCTTCTCCCATGAACAGGGGGTGGATGTGCGCCAAGGGGATCGCGAGCCCGGAGATAGCCAACCACCCAGACAGGCTGAAAAACCCGCTTAAGAGAAAAGGCCCCAGAGGCGAAGGGTCCTGGGAGGAGATATCCTGGGACCGGGCCCTCGGCGAGATATCCTCCAGGCTCGACAGGTTCCGCAAGGAGTCCGGCCCCGAGTCCATAGCTATCGGCCAGGGCACGGGCCGCCACCATTACATGCACGTGGTCCGGTTCGCGAACCAGCTCGCCACCCCCAACTGGTACGAGCCGGGACTCGCCCAGTGTTTCATCCCAAGGATAACAGTAAGTAACCTTACCTACGGGGGCTTCGTCGTTGCCGATTACTACGGCAATGTCCCGCCCAAGTGCATACTCTTCTGGGGACACAACCCCCTTGTAACGGGCCCTGACGGAGAGCTCGCCATATCCGTAAAGAGGGCCTTAGACAGCGGGGCGACCGCCATTGCGATAGACCCGAGGAGGACGGAGACGGCACGGAGGTGCTCGCTCTGGCTACCGGTCAGGCCCGGCACGGACGCGGCCCTCGCCCTTGCCATGATAAACGTCATTATAGAAGAGGGTCTTTATGACAGGGAGTTCGTGGAGAAGTGGACCGTCGGCTTCGAGGAGCTAAAGGCCCACGTCAAGCCCTATACCCCGGAGTGGGCCGAGTCCGTAACAACTGTTGCGGCCACTGATATAAGAGAGGCGGCCGTCGTTTACGCGGCCAACAGGCCGGCCGTCATAGAGTGGGGGCTCGGCCTCGAGCAGAACGCAAACTCTCTTCAGACCGTAAGGGCGGTCGCGATACTGAGGGCCATAACGGGAAACCTCGATACCCCCGGCGGCGACATCCTCGGCATGAACATCATAAGGAGCTACCCCACGCTCAAGGATAAACTACCCGAGGGGATGGGCAAGAAGCGCCTCGGCGCCGACGAGCATAAACTCCTCGGAGGCTGGCGGGCCTTCATGCCATCGGCGCACATCCCCGCTCTCTTCAAGGCGATGAGGACGGGGGAGCCGTATAAGATAAGGGCGCTCCTCGTCTTCGGGAACAACACCCTTACCACGGTAGCCAACTCCCGCGAGGTCTACGAGAGCCTCAAGGCCCTCGAGCTCCTCGTCGTTACCGACCTCTTCATGACGCCAACGGCTCAACTTGCCGACTACGTCCTCCCCGCGGCCTTCTGGACGGAGACCGAGCAGGTGATAGGCTTTCCCCTCGTAGTCGAGAACATGGTCATGGCTCAATCGAAGATAACGCAGACAGGCGAGTGCATGCAGGACGAGTGGATAATGGACGAGCTCGCAAAGAGGCTCTCTCTTCCCGGCTCCGAGGAGGGCCTCAGGGACGTAATGGACTACCAGCTCGAGCCTCTCGGCATAACTTACGAGGAGCTAAAGGAGAGGGTCTTCGTCCACCCCCCCCACGAGTACAGGAGGTACGAGAAGGACGGCTTCAGGACCCCGTCCAGGAAGGTGGAGCTCTACTCCAGGACCTTAAAGAGGATGGGCTACGACCCTTTGCCGACCTTCAAGGAGCCCCCCGAGAGCCCGGTATCGGAACCCGGGACGGCAAAAGAATTCCCCTACATACTCGTAACGGGTAGCCGCACCCCGGCCTTCTTCCACAGTGAGCACAGGCAGATAGAGTCGTTGAGGAGGTTGAGGCCCGAGCCGAGGGCCGAGCTACACCCGAGGGTCGCAGAAGAGAAGGGCATAGAGACGGGGGACTGGATTATTGTCTCTTCCCCGAGGGGCTCCATAAGGATGAAGGCCTCTGTGACCGAGGATATCCATCCGGGAGTAGTAAGCGTGGACCACGGCTGGTGGTTCCCCGAGAGGAGAGGGGACCCGCTGCGCGGTGTTTTCGAGTCGAACGCGAACGTGCTCACGAACAACTCTCCACCCTACGACCCGGGATTCGGCTCTTACCAGTTAAGGGGGATACTATGCAACGTGGAAAAGGAGAGGCGGTCACAAGATGGGTAATCCCACGCGAAAGGCGCTCGTAATAGGGCTCGACGGCGTACCTTATACCCTCATTGAGGCATATATGGAAAGGGGAGAGCTGCCGAACCTCAAGAACATCTTGTCGAGAGGGCACGCCCTCTCCCAGATGGACGCCTCCATACCGGACGTTTCCTCGACTTCCTGGACGTCCTTTTTCACGGGGGTGAACCCGGGGGAGCACGGCATTTACGGCTTCATGGAGTTGAACCCGGGCACATACACCTTGAGGTTCCCGAACTACGGGGACGTCGCGGCCCCGCCACTCTGGGATATTCTCGGCGGGGGGCTCAGGGGAAAAAGCTCTACACTTTCAGAGAGGTTTGCAGGAAAGATAAGAACTCCCCTGAGGTCCGTCGTTCTCAACATCCCTCAGACCTACCCGGCGCTCCCTCTTAACGGGGTCCTCACCTCGGGGTTCGTATGCCCCGACCTCAAAAGGGGGACCTATCCCGTCGAGGCGTACGATTACCTCGCCTCCATCGGGTACATAACCGACGTGGACTCCTCAAAGGCCGTAGCCGACCCGGATGCCTTTTTTACGGAGGTCTTCACGGCCCTTGAAAAGAGGCTTATCGCCTACGAGCACTTCCTTGCCAACGAAGAGTGGGGCCTCTTCATCGCCGTAATCACGGAAACGGACCGCCTCCACCACTTCTTCTTCGACGCCGCCTTCGATGCCGGGCACAAATACCACCAGAGTTTCATAAAGGTCTACAGGACCATGGACGAGATGATAGGCGCTCTCTACTCCCGCTTCATGGATATGACCGGGGGCGAGGGGTTCTTCGCCACCATGAGCGACCACGGCTTCACGGAGATAAAAAAGGAGGTCTATGTCAACTCATGGCTCAGGCAGGAGGGTTTTCTCAACGTAGACCGGGAGCGCGAGTATTTCGAACAGATAGGCTCGGGGACCGTGGGCTTTGCCATGGACCCCGGGCGTATTTACGTGAACCTCGCCGGCAGCTACCCCCTCGGGTCGGTGGACGTTGCGCAGAGGAAAGAGAGGGCCCGAGAGCTCAAGGCCTCACTTTCGTCCATCACCCATGAAGGGAGCCCCGTAGTAAAGGCCGTGTTCGAGAGGGACGAGCTGTACTCGGGCAGAGCCCTGGGAAGGGCGCCTGACCTCGTATGCCTCGCAGAGGACGGCTTCGACTTGAAGGGGAGCCTGAAGCAAGACGAGCTCTTCGGAAGGAGCCGCTTCACGGGCATGCACACCCGCCACGACGCCCACTGCGTACTCCCGGAGGGCGCGTTCTCATCCGGAGCAAGACCCCACATCGAGGCCCTCGCAGGCATTGTACTTGAAAACATCCTCGGCATCTGATAAATTTTAAAGTTCGAACAACTTTGAGGGGAGCGGAAAGGGGCGGCCATGGACCATCTCACGGCACTCGAGAACAAGAGCATATTCATCATAAGGGAGGCGTACTACAGGTTCAGGAACATAGCCATGCTCTGGAGCGTGGGCAAGGACTCGACGACGCTGCTGTGGCTCTGCCGCAAGGCCTTTTTCGGCAAAATCCCTTTCCCCGTAATACACATAGACACGACCTACAAGTTCCCAGAGATGTACAGGTTCAGGGACGAGTACGCCAGGAAGTGGGGCCTCGAGCTCATAGTGGGCAGGAACGAGGGGAAGGTGACCGAGGGCATGGGCCCGGGAGCGGGTTCGAAGCTCGAATGCTGCAACGAGCTTAAGACCAACGCCCTCAAACTGACGATAAAGAAGCACGGGTTCAAGGCGCTTCTTCTCGGGATAAGAAGGGACGAGCACGGCATACGCGCAAAGGAGAGGGTCTTCTCCCCGAGGGACGAGAACTTCCGCTGGAACTACGAGGACCAGCCCGCCGAGCTCTGGGACCAGTACAAGTGCAGCGCCGAGGAGGAGGACCACGTAAGGGTGCACCCCATACTCCACATGACGGAGCTCGACATATGGAGATACATAAAGAGGGAGGATATACCCGTAACGGGACTTTACTTCAATAAAGAGGGAAAGAGGTACAGGTCCATAGGCTGCGTGCCCTGTTGCAGCCCCGTGGACTCCATGGCCTCGAACATAGACGAGGTAATAGAGGAGCTGGAGAAGACGAAGACCTCGGAGAGGGCCGGCAGGGCGCAGGACAAGGAAGACGCCTATACCATGCAGAAGCTCCGCTCTCTCGGGTACATGTAGCCGATGGAAGGAATGGAACAAAAACCCCTTCACATAGTAATCGTGGGGCACGTGGACCACGGCAAAAGCACGCTCGTGGGGAGGCTCTTCTACGACACGGGGTCGCTTTCCGATGAAAAACTCGAGGAGATAAAGAGGGCCGCCGAAAAACTCGACCGCCCCCTCGAGTTCGCCTACGTCATGGACCACCTCGAGGAGGAGCGCAAAAGGGGCATTACAATAGACATTGCGCACACCTTCTTCTCCACCCCGAAGAGGAGGTACGTGATAATAGACGCCCCCGGGCACAAGGAGTTCCTCAAGAACATGATAAGCGGCACCTCACAGGCGGACTCGGCCCTTCTCCTCGTTGACGCGAGCCGCGGCGTGGAGGAGCAGACCCTGAGGCACTGCTACATACTCGGCCTTCTCGGGATAACCCAGGTCGCCGTGCTGCTTAACAAGATGGACCTCGTCGCTTTCGAGGAGGACGCCTTCGAGGCCGTGGCTTCCGAGGTCCGGGGGGTGCTCGCCCGTCAGGGCATAGACCCGACCTACATAATCCCCACCGCCGCCATTACAGGAGAAAACATAGCACGCAGGAGAGAGGAAAAACTCTCCTGGTTCACGGGACCCACGGTCATAGAGGCCCTTGACAGCTTTACTCCCATCAAGGTCGGGGATAAGGACCTGAGGTTCCCGGTCCAGGACATCTACGACCTCCAGGAAGGGGAGGGCGGGATACTCGCCGCAGGCAGGGTAGAGGCCGGGGTGTTGAAAAAAGGCCAGACCGCGGTGGTCCTCCCCGAAGGTAAAAAGACAAGGGTGCTTGAGATAAAAAAATACATGAAGCCCGACCTCCCCGAGGCGGAAACCGGCGAGTGCGTGGGCATAAGGACCGAGGACGGGGGACTCAAAAGGGGCGACGTCCTCGTTGGAGGCAAACCTCCCACGGTTTCCGACTCCATACACGCCAACATCTTCTGGATGGTGGACGTCGAGTACGAACCGGGCAGACCCCTCCTCTTCAGGTGCGCCACACAGGAGGCCACAGCGCGGATAGAGAGGATATTAAAGAGGTTCGACCCGGCAAAGGCCGAGTTCGTGGAAAGTGACGCCAGGACCATAAGACCGGCGGAGGTGGCCGAGGTCGAAATAAGACTTGATGCGCCCGTGGCCGTGGATAGATTCTCGGACATACCCGAGCTCGGCAGGTTCGTCCTCGAATACGCGGGCCGCCCGGTGGCCGGAGGGATTATTATTTGAGGGAAAACTTTTTGAAAAAAGTTTTCCCTCAAGCTCCCTTTCAAAAACTTTTATTTATCTTCCTGAGGGCGACCCCCCGGGAGATGAAATTCGCGTAAGAGGGGGTCGCCCTCAGGAAGATAAATAGCCAAAAGTCTTTGGAAGGGGGGTCTGGGGGGGGAACCTTTCTTCAGAAAGGTTCCCCCCCAGGAAATAACCTTGACACCGGCGCCCTGTATGATAAAATTCTCTGTTGTTAAGGTCTTAGTATTAAAAGGTTTTCAGGCGCGTAGCTCAGTGGGAGAGCGCTACCTTGACACGGTAGAGGTCGGCGGTTCGAAACCGCCCGTGCCTACCATTTCCTGAAAGGCGTCATCCGCCTGTTTTTTGAACGGAGACCGGCCCGGTGGCCGACTCCGTGCAGGATTGGGTGGGTGATGCCTTTTGTCGATTTCACCTCAGGGGCGGCGTGTTTTGAGGGGGAGTTTTTGAGAGGGAAGAGATGTCGGCGACGGACGGGCGACCGGGGTGCGAGGCCTCCTCGAAGTTGTTTTATCTTTTAACACGATTTTTTATTGATTATAAGAAGAAGGGTTAATGGGAAAGGCCATACTACCTGAAGGCCGTGAGTTCGAGTTCACGGAAGGCTCGACCTTCCTCGAAGTCCTCAAGGATTACGACAAGAAGCTCGCGAAGAAGACCGTTGCCGTAAAGGCCGACGGAGAGTTTAGGGACCTTGTCAGCCCCATCGCCTCCGGCGACGGCCCCGTGCATGTGGAGCCCGTGACAATGGATTCCCCCGAGGGCCTCGATATAATGAGGCATTCGACCTCCCACGTTATGGCCCAGGCGGTAAAGTCCCTCTACAAGAACGTGAAGCTCGCAATCGGTCCTGTAATCGAGGGCGGTTTCTATTACGACTTCGAGACCGAGAGACCCTTTACGCCCGAGGACCTCGAAAAAATCGAGTCCCGGATGCGGGAGATAATAAAGGGCAACCACCCATTCGAGGGCGAGAGGCTCCCGAAGGAAAAGGCCCTCACTCTCTTCAAGGGGCTCGGAGAGAGCTACAAGGAGGAGCTTATTAACGATATAGAGGACGCCTCCGTGGGCGTATACAGGCAGTCGGACTTCGTGGACCTTTGCAGGGGCCCGCACATCCCCTCCACGGGCTACATAAAGGCCTTCAAGCTCACCGGCACGGCCGGCGCCTACTGGAGGGGGGACGAGCGCAACAGGATGCTCCAGAGGATCTACGGCACCGCCTTCCCCTCGAAGGAGGCCTTGACCGAGCACCTCCGCAGGCTCGAGGAGGCGAAGAGGCGCGACCACAGAAAACTCGGCAGAGAGCTCGACCTCTTTTCAACGAGCGAGCACATAGGGGCGGGCCTGGTCCTCTGGCACCCGAAGGGCGCCCGCATCCGGGGGATAATAGAGGACTTCTGGAGGGCCGAGCACTGGAGGAACGGCTACGAGATAATATACACCCCGCACATAGCTACCCTTGACCTCTGGAAGACCTCGGGCCACTGGGACTTCTACAGGGAGAACCTCTATTCGCCCATGGAGGTGGAGGGCCAGGACTACATCGTAAAGCCCATGAACTGCCCCTTCCACATACAGATATACAAGAGTCGGCTCAGGAGCTACAGGGACCTGCCCGTAAGGTACGCCGAGCTCGGCACGGTCTACAGGTTCGAGCGCTCGGGGGTCCTCCACGGGCTTCTTCGCGTAAGGGGGTTTACCCAGGACGACGCCCATATATTCATGACCCCCGACCAGCTCGAGGAGGAGATTAAGGGCGTACTTAAATTTACTCTTTACATCTTGAGGTCTTTCGGTTTTAATGAGTTTGACGTTTATCTTTCTACAAGGCCCGAGAAGTACGTGGGGGAGCTCGATAAGTGGCAGAGGGCGGAGGCGGCGCTCAAGGGCGCCCTCGAGGCCCTCTCAATCGTCTACGAGATAGACCCCGGCGAAGGGGTCTTTTACGGCCCGAAGATAGACATAAAGATTAAGGACGTTCTCGGCAGGAGTTGGCAGTGTTCCACCATCCAGGTCGACTTCAACCTCCCCGAGAGGTTCGACGTGACCTACAGGGACGAGAAAGGCCAGAGTGCCCGCCCGATAATGATACACAGGGCGCTCATGGGCTCTCTCGAGAGGTTCTTCGGCTGCCTCATTGAACACTACGCCGGGGCCTTCCCCCTTTGGCTCGCCCCTGTCCAGACCGTTATTCTTACGGTGACCGACAGGGGCAACGAATACGCAAAGGGCGTATACGAAAAGCTCAAGGGCGCCGGCTTGAGGGTTGAGCTCGACATAAGGAACGAAAAGCTCGGCTTCAAGATAAGGGAGGCCGAGCTTGAGAAGATTCCCTACCTCCTCGTCGTGGGAGACAAGGAGGAGGCCGAGGGGCTTGTGGCCCCGAGGGCCAAGGGCAGGGGGGCCCTGCCCTCCGTGACGATAGAGGAGTTCGTTGAAATGATCCTGAAGGAAAACAGACCGCAAGGGGGTGAGCCTTTATAGCAAAGGAGACGGTAAGGATAAACAGGATGATAAGGGTCCCGGAAGTGAGGGTCGTTTCAGCCGACGGACAACAGCTCGGCGTCATGGCCACCACCGTGGCCCTCGATATGGCGGGGGAGTCGGGTCTTGACCTCGTGGAGGTCGCCCCGCAGGCGAAGCCTCCGGTATGCCGCCTGATGGATTACGGCAAATACAAGTATGAGACGAGCAAGAAGGCCCGCGATGCCAAGAAGCGCCAGACCGTAATCCACGTAAAGGAAGTAAAGTTCAGGGTAAAGACCGAGGAACACGATTTCCAGTTCAAGCTAAGAAACATCCGCAAGTTCCTCACCTCGGGAGACAAGGTGAAGGTTTACGTGATGTTCAGGGGCAGGGAAATCACGCATACAGAGTTTGGCTCCGACAAGCTCACACGTGTGTCCGAGGAGTTGAAGGACATCGCAACCGTCGAGAACCGCCCCAAGCTCGAGGGACGCGCCATGACGATGCTCCTCGCCCCTGCGCACCAGAAATAAGGCGAGGTCGAAAAACAAGCGACATGAAGAGGAGAGGATATGCCTAAGATAAAGACGAAAAGGGGAGCGGCAAAGAGGTTCAAGCTTACCGCTTCGGGAAAGGTAAAGATGAAGAAATCGGGCCTGAGACATATACTCACGAGCAAGTCGGCCGGTAATAAGAGGTCGCTCAGAAAGCCCGGCTATGTCTCGAGCGTCGATGCCAAGGCCGTTAAGAAGATGCTCGGCGTCGGGTAACATGTCTTTAAGGCCGCTTGACAGGTATTTTGCGCAACTATTCAATAAATAAACGGTATTGAAAGGAGTATAGAAGATGCCGAGGGTTAAGAGGGGCATACACGCGAAGAAGAAGAAGAGGAAGGTGCTCAAGGCCTCCAAGGGTTACAGGGGCGGTCGCGGCAACCTCTACACCATAGCGAGTGAAGCCGTGGACAGGGCGCGCGTCTTCGCCTACAGTCACAGGAGGACCAAAAAGCGCGAGATCAGGCGCCTGTGGATAGCGAGGATAAACGCGGCCGCAAGGGCGAACGACATGACCTATTCGAGGCTCATTGAGGGGCTCACAAAGGCCGGGGTAGCCATGGACAGGAAAACTTTAGCCGACATCGCCGTAAGGGACGCGGCGGCCTTTTCCAGAGTCGTCGAGATGGCCAGGAGCCAGCTCGCCGCTTGAAAAACAGGAAAAACCTTTAGCCGGAAAACTTACCCGCCTACATTTGCACGCCGCAGGTCAGGGCCGGCGAGCGGCCTTTTTAGATAGGGCGCCGTACCAATTCTTCTAAAAAATTTTTGTCCGCAGGACCTGCGGCCCCTCCTGATTCACCGCAGGGGCTCAAGACCCCAGTTTCCATTATCTAAAGAATTCCGGAGCCCGGGATGAAAGAGAGGCTTGAAAAACTCCTTGAAGAGGCCCTCGGGGATCTGGAGAAATCCCCCGACAGAAGCGGTCTGCTCGAGATAAAGACGAGATACCTCGGCAGAAAGGGCGCTCTCACGCTTTTCTTCAAGGAACTCGGCCGGCTCTCCCCCGAAGACAGGCGAAGTGCCGGCGAGGCTATAAACAGCGTCAAGGCCAGGATAGAGGAGGAGATGGAAAGGCGTCTCGATATTCTGGATGAGGGGCACAGGCAGGAGCGGCTTAAGAAGGAAACGATAGACATAACGCTCCCCGGCAGGAGGACTCGACCAGGCAGAATCCATCCCGTAACCCGGGTCTTGGACGAGGTCGAGGGGATCTTCCTCGCCTTCGGCTTCACAATCGCCGAGGGCCCCGAGGTCGAGCTCGACTACTATAACTTCGAGGCATTGAACATCCCCAGGGACCATCCCGCCCGGGACATGCAGGACACCTTTTACGTGACCGAAGACGTGCTCTTGAGGACCCACACCTCCCCAGTACAGATAAGGGTGATGGAAAAGCAAAAACCGCCCGTCCGGATAATAGCCCCGGGCACGGTCTACAGGAGGGACTCGGACATTACCCATACCCCCATGTTCCACCAGGTGGAGGGCTTCATGGTGGACAGGGGCGTTACCCTTAGCGACCTTAAGGGCGTGCTGACCCTGTTCCTCCGCCGGCTCTTCGGCGAAGAGACCCCGATAAGGTTCAGGCCGAGCTTCTTCCCCTTTACCGAGCCGAGCGCCGAAGTGGACATAGGCTGCGTCATCTGCGGCGCCAACGACCCGAGGTGCAGGGTCTGCAAGGGCACGGGCTGGCTCGAGGTCCTCGGCTCCGGCATGATACACCCCGAGGTCTTCAGGGCCGTGGGATACGACCCCGGGGAGTACTCCGGCTTCGCCTTCGGCCTCGGTATAGAGAGGATAACCATGCTCAAGTACGGCATAGACGATATAAGACTCTTCTTTGAAAACGATCTGAGGTTTCTGGAGCAGTTCTGAGGAAACCTTTTTGAAAAAAGGTTTCCTCAGACTCCTTCCAAAAACTTTTAGCTATTTCCCTGTAGGCGGCTACGAGGTAGGAAATAGCCAAAAGTCTTTGGAAAGGGGGTCCGGGGGAAGACCTTTCTACAGAAAGGTCTTCCCCCGGGAAAAGATGCTTTATAGTTACAACTGGCTGAAAGAGTACATAGAGGACCTTCCTCCTCCACGCGAGTTCGCCGAAGCCCTTACCATGACGGGCACCGAGGTGGAGAGTGTCGCGGACCTCTCTTCCGAGATAAAGGGTGTCGTTGTGGCCGAGATACTGAGCGTAGAGCCGCACCCCAATGCGGACAAGCTCACGGTCTGCTCCGTGAGGACGGACCGGGAGACCTATGGAATAGTCTGCGGGGCCGCGAACATGAAATCAGGCGACAGGGTCGCCCTCGCCCTCGACGGGGCCGTGCTCCCCGGGGGCATAAAGCTCAAGAAGGCGAAGATACGCGGGGTGACTTCCCAGGGCATGATGTGCTCGGAGGTGGAGCTCGGGCTTGCCGAGAGCTCCGAGGGCATAATGATACTCTCCAGGGACGCCCCCCTCGGCGCTGATATAACAGAGGCCCTCGGCTTGAAGGATTTCATAATGGACATTGGCGTAACCCCCAACAGGGCCGATATCCTGAGCATAAGGGGGCTTGCCCGGGAGGCGGCGGCCGTTACGGGAAAGGGTTTAAGGGAAAAGGAGTTCAAGGTCGCGGAGTCGGACCGGGCCGCCAGGGACATCATAAAGGTTGCAATCGAGGCGGACGCCCCTTGCAGGAGGTACGCCGCCAGGGTCGTCGAGGGCCTTATTGTCGGCCCTTCGCCCGACCATATAAAGACCCGGCTCGAGTCCCATGGCCTCAGGCCGGTCAATAACGTCGTTGACATAACGAACTACGTGCTCCTCGAGCTCGGCCACCCCCTGCACGCCTTCGACCTCGACAAGGTGCACGAAAGGTCCGTAAGGGTGAGGCTCGCAGAGGAGGGCGAGGGCCTTGAGACGATAGACAACAGGACAAGGACCCTGAGGAAGGGCATGCTCGTGATAGCGGACCCGAAAGCCCCATTGGCCGTAGCCGGGGTCATGGGGGGGAAGTCCACCGAGGTCACGGAAGAGACGAGGAACATCCTCATCGAGAGCGCGTGGTTCGAGCCGACCTCAATAAGGAAGACCTCTCGGGCGCTCTCCCTCTCCTCGGACTCTTCGTACAGGTTCGAGAGGGGCGCGGACATAGAGAACGTGGCAAGGGCCCTCGACATGGCCGCCTCAATGATGGCCGATATCGCGGGGGGCAGCCCTGCCAGGGGTATCGTGGACGTATATCCGAAAAAATTCGAGCCCCTGGAGATAAGGTTCAGGATTAAAAGGGCCGAGGAGCTTCTCGGGGTGGGACTCGAAGAGTCCCGGGTAGTGGAGGCCTTCGGCTCCCTCGGGATAACCGCGGGCCCCGTGGAGGATGGCGAGATGACCGTAAGGGTACCCTCCTTCAGGGTGGACCTTAAGGAGGAGGCCGACCTCGTCGAGGAGGTGGCGAGGCTCTACGGGTATGAGAACATCCCCACTACACTCCCAGAGGCCTCTCTTAGCCCGGGCCGGCCCACGGCGCTCACCGAGATCAGGAAGAAAATTTCCGGCGCCCTCGTGGGCTCGGGTTTCTCGGAGGTGGTAAACTACAGTTTCGTATCCCGGGATGCGTATTTGCTTGCAGGCGGCCAGGACCCCGGTGGAGTGGTAATCGTGAACCCCCTCACGGAAGAGCAGGTCGTTATGCGTTGCTCCCTCATGCCCTCTCTGCTTGAGAACCTCAGGAAAAACCTCCTCAAGAAGACAGGGGAGGTGAGGGTCTTCGAGGTGGCCCCCGTCTTTCTTCCCTTCCCCGGAGAAAGACTGCCGAGGGAGGACTGGAGAGTCACCGGCCTCATGTACGGCCACAGGTGGGACCCCTCCTGGAACCTCCCCTCGGAGCCTCTCGATTACTACGACATAAAGGGCGTAGTGGAGACACTCCTCGAGGCCATCGGGATTATCGGGGGGCTCGGGACCATGCCCGTGGGCGACGAGCAGAAAAAAATCTTCCATCCGGGAAAATCCGCATCCTGCACGCTCGGAGGAAAACCCCTCGGGGTCTTCGGCGAAATACACCCCGACCTGTCCAAACATTTCGACCTCAAGGGCCCGGCCTACCTCTTCGAGCTTTCCATCGAGCCGTTGATCGAGGCGTGGCGTGTCGTGAGGAGGTTCAAGAGGCCTCCCAGGTTCCCTTCTTCCGAAAGGGACGTGGCCTTCGTTGTGAACGTGGATATACCCTACGGTGAAATAATCAACTCAATCGAACTTTTAGATACAAAACTTATTGAAAAGGTTGACTTGTTTGATGTATACTATGGCAGCGGTATCCCCGAGGGGAAGAGAAGTCTCGCCTTGAGGATAACCTACAGAAGCCCGGAGAGGACCCTGAAGCAGGCCGAGGTGGACCGGATACATTCAAGGGTGACCGATGAGCTGACCTCGAAGTTCGGCGCTGTCTTAAGGGGTCAGGCCCATACTGTATAAATAAAAAAGACGCTCTTATTCAGGATGCAGGGAGGAGGGAGGAAGGAAGCATGACAAAGGCGGATATTGTAGAAAAGGTGTACGAGAAGGTCGGCTACTCCAAGAAGGACGTCGCCACGGTCGTTGAGGAGATCTTCTCGTGCATAAAGGAGAAGCTCGAGGATGGCGAGAAGGTCAAGATCTCCGGGTTCGGCAACTTCACCGTCCGCCACAAGAGGGCGAGAAGGGGAAGAAACCCCCAGACCGGCGACGAGATAATGATTGACGAAAGGAAGGTAATGACCTTCAAGGCGAGCCAGCTCATGAAAAAGGCCATAAACTCGGGGCACGGGGCCTGAGCGATTTATTGCCGTCCAAGCGCGGCCGCATCGGGCCTGTATCCACGGACAGACCTATGATGAATATACCCGACAAGCTTTACTATAAGATAGGCGAAGTTGCAAGGATGACAGGCGTAAAACCCTATGTCCTCAGGTACTGGGAGTCCGAGTTCAGGATAATAAGCCCCAAGAAGTCGCTCTCCAAGCAGAGGGTCTACAGTAAAGGGGACGTGGAGCTGATATTCGACATAAAGAGGCTTCTTTACAAGGAAAAGTACACGCTCGAGGGAGCGAAGAAGAAGATAAAAGAGATACAGGCCGAAAGGGCCAAACAGCTCGGCCTCTCCTTCCCCGACGAGAGATACGAGGCGGCCCTTAAATCCATAAAGAGGGAATTGAGCTCCATAAAGAAGATGCTGGGCGATTAGTCGATGTGAGGACCTTCCCGAAGAAAGGTCTTGAGCCGAACACCCCGGCGATAGGGCTTAAAACAGTTCAAGCTCGTTATTAAGCCCCGCCATGTTTTTAAACGATTTACCCTTTCCAAGGACATTCGTGCTATAGTGTGAGCTCTCTGTAGAGAGATTGAGAGGAGACGATTCGTGAATCGTCTCCTCTCAATAAGACCCGGGGCGTAGCGCAGCCTGGTAGCGCACTTGCATGGGGTGCAAGAGGCCGGAGGTTCAAATCCTCTCGCCCCGACCAATTCAGCCGGTGGGAAAAATTCCCGCCGGCTTTTTTTTGCCATAAATCTCCCCTCCAGAAAATCCTTTCCGCCCCTCCCGGGATTCCGGAAAAGACCTTGCCCGCCTATTTTTACGCCAAACTGACATTAATCATATTATAGCGTCTGTATCTCTGTTAAATGTGAGAGGTACGCCGGACAACTTTTTAAATACAACGGAGGTGTTTGTATGACCAGAACGTCTGCACGGAACATGTTCATAGGGTCGACGGTGGTGGTTACCGCGGTCTTCCTGTACATGACCTACCTAAGCCACGCCGCCTTCCCGGAGAGGACCCACCCGGAGAACATAACCCCAGAGGTGGAGTGGGGCAAGGCGGTCTGGGAGAGGCACGCCTGCATAGACTGCCACACGCTCCTCGGAGAGGGCGCGTACTACGCCCCGGAGCTCGCCAACGTCATAGAGAGGCGCGGGGAGCCCTTCGTGAGGGTGGTGCTCGAGACGGCCGCCAAGCAGGGCTGGGGCACGACGAGGAGGATGCCGCAGTTCGACCTCTCGGCCAGGGACATAGACGGGCTAATAGCCCTCTTCAAGTGGATGAACGAGATCGACACGAGCAACTGGCCCCCGAACATACAGGGGTAGCACTCAAACCATAATAAAAAAAATTAAGGAGACGGGAGTATGCAATACAAATATGAATCTCAGCGCGTGAGTTACCCATTTTTCGTGATCGCGATGCTTCTCTTCGGGCTTCAGATCCTCTTCGGACTGGTAATCGGCGCGCAGTACGTCTGGCCGGACTTTCTCTTCCCGGCCGTACCCTTCAACATAGCGAGGATGATACACATAAACCTGCTGGTCATATGGCTCATCTTCGGCTTCATGGGCTCGGCCTATTACCTTCTGCCAGAGGAGGTGGAGGGAGAGATATACAGCACAAAGCTCGCCCTCACGCACTGCTGGCTCTTCCTCGTGGGAGGGGTCATTGCCGTGGTGGGTTATCTCTTCAGGTGGCACGACGGCCGTGAGTTCCTCGAACAGCCGACTCTGATAAAGGTGGCCATAGTAATAGTCGTCCTCATGTTCATATTCAACATGATAATGACGATGATAAAGGGCAGGAGAAGGACGGTCATCTCCGGGATACTGCTTCTCGGTTTCCTCGGGCTCGCCGTATTCTACCTCTTCGCCTTCTTCAAGCCCGCGAACATGACCGTGGACAAATACTACTGGTGGTGGGTAGTGCACCTCTGGGTCGAGGGCGTGTGGGAGCTCATAATGGCCTCCTTCCTCTCCTTCCTCCTCATAAAGCTAACGGGCGTGGACAGGGAGGTCGCCGAGAAGTGGCTCTACCTCATAGTGGGGCTAACCTTCTTAACCGGCATGATAGGCACGGGCCACCACTACTACTGGATAGGCACCCCCGAGTTCTGGCAGACCTGGGGCGCTTGGTTCTCGGCCATAGAGGTCCTGCCCTTCGCCGCCATGGTGGCCTTCTCCTTCACCATGATAAGCAAGAAGACGCGGAGCCACCCGAACAGGGCGGCGGTTTTGTGGACGGCAGGGGCCGCCATACTCTCGTTCCTCGGGGCCGGGGTCTGGGGCTTCATGCACACCCTTCCGCAGATAAACTACTACACCCACGGCACACAGATAACCGCGAGCCACGGGCACCTCGCCTTTTTCGGCGCCTACGCGGTAATCGTGCTCGCCATGACCTCTTACGCCGTGCCCAACATAAGGAAGACCACCGGGATAATAACCCACCAGAAGCACGAGGTCTTCGCCTTCTGGACCATGGTCGTCTCCATGGTCTTCATAACGCTTACTCTTACCGGGGCCGGAATAGTGCAGGTGACCCTGCAGAGGATAATAGGGATGCCCTACATGGAGGCCCAGTCCTACATGGCCTTCTTCTACGCCTTGAGGTTCTTCTTCGGCCTCACCTTCGCAGGCGGGCTTATCCTCTACCTCTATGACTTCTTCACGCCCGGGAAGAACATAAACGCCCAGGTATAGGCAGAGGTGAGATATGAAAGGATATCAGTTAAAAGCTACTGAAATGCCCCACCCCCCCCACCCC
>DATEAM010000172.1:0-2816 GCA_035288385.1 Thermodesulfobacteriota bacterium | reverse complement strand
CCCCTTCCCCGGCACAACCTTCAAACGCCCCCCCGAGGAAAGGGTCCTCGCCTTCGGCGACATACTGAGAAAGGCGAATTATACGGTGGTCATAAGGGCGAGCAAAGGAGGCGATATAAGCGCCGCCTGCGGCCAGCTGGGGGGTCTTGAGGGGAACTTTTTGTAAAAAGTTCCCCTCAAACTCCCTTCAAAAACTTTTAGCTATTTATCCCATGGAGGGAGTTTGAGGGGAACTTTTTACAAAAAGTTCCCCTCAAGACCCCCCAGCTGGCCGCAGGCGGCGCTTATGTCGCCTCCCTTGCTCGCCCTTATGACCACCGTATAATTCGCCTTTCTCAGTATGTCGCCGAAGGCGAGGACCCTTTCCTCGGGGGGGCGTTTGAAGGTTGTGCCGGGGAAGGGGTTGAAGGGGATGAGGTTTATCTTGCACCTTAAGCCCTTCAGGAGTCTGGCGAGCCTTCGGGCGTCCTCGTCGGTGTCGTTTACGTCCTTTAATAGCACGTATTCTATGGTAACGACCTTCTTTGCCTTCAGGGGGTAGTCCCTTAGGGCCTTTATCAGCTCCTCGAGGGGGTATTTCCTGTTTACGGGCATGAGGGCGTCTCTTTTTTCGTCGGTGGCCGCGTTGAGGGAGACGGCGAGGTTCACGTTGGTGTCCTGTGCGAGCCTTTTTATCCCGGGCACGACCCCGGAGGTGGATACGGTGACCCTGTTGTGCGAGAAGCCGAAGGCGCGTGAGTCGGTGAGCACTCCTGTGAACTTGAGTACGTTTTCGTAATTCAAGAGGGGCTCGCCCATGCCCATGAGGACCACGTTGGTTATATCTCTCTCCTTTTCGACCTCTCTGGCGCAGAAGACCTGGCCCGTCAACTCCGAGAGGGCGAGGTCCCTTGCGTGCCCGAGCCGGGCCGTAAGGCAGAAGGCGCACCCGAGGGCGCAGCCCGTCTGGGAGGAGACGCACAGGGTGGTCCTCTTCTCCTCTGGTATGATGACGGTCTCCACGGAGCGGCCGTCTGCGAGGAGGCAGAGGAATTTCTTCGTCCCGTCAGAGGAGGTCTTCACGTCCTTTACCGTAAGGCCGCCTATGAAGAACCCCTCCTTGAGCCTTTCCCTCAACTCCTTTGAGAGGTCGGTCATGGAGTCTATGTCGCGTACCCCCCTTTTGAAGACCCAGGAATAGACCTGGCCCGCCCTGTAGGGTTTCTCGCCCATGGATTCGGCGACCGCAAGAAGGTCTTCGTATGTAAGGTCCCTTAAGTTCCGCATTTTTCAGGGTAGTCTTGATCAAAGGGCCGGGGTTCGAACGGGGGGGAAGTTTTTTCTATTGAAAAAGAGCCGCCGGGACCCTTGGTCATGGAATTTCCAGGCCCCCTGGAAAAAAACTATTCCACCTTTGCTACGAGCCAGTAGACGAATCCGAGGACCGCCACGGCGGCGATGAGCGTTACCTGGGCCTCCACGGCCTCGCTCTTGAGGCTCTGGACGAGGATCTTCCTTATTATGGCCACAAGGGCGACGCTTACAAAGACCTTGACGGCGAACTTCCCGCCCTTCAGGTGCTTTATCTCCGTGTCCATGAGCTCTATAACGACCCAGAGCATGAGCAAGCTTCCGAGGGTGCTCAGAAGCCCCCTCTCTATGTCGCCCTGGAAGATATGGGTCAGGTCGTAGACGAAAAGCCCCATTACCATGAGGCCCAGGAAGACGAGCCCGATTACGAGTATGAGGTTGAAGCCGTGGGTGAAGCGGTTGGCGAACTGTATGAGGTAGGACTCCACCTTCTGGGAGAGGAAGAACTTTTTCTCCTCCTCTATGTAGGAGCTCGTGAAGACGTCGAGGTTTATGTCGATTATCTTCTCCACCGACTGGAGGAGATAGGAGCAATCCTCCGGCCTTTCAATCTCCTTCCTGACCCTGTCGTGGATGTATGCCTTCACGAAGTGCATGGCCGCGTTTACGTAGTGGGCCGGGAGGTTTATCTTCACGTGGGTCATGCCCACCCTCTCGAGCTCATCAAAATACTTCCGGTCGTAGCCCCCTGAGAAGAGGTTTATGAACCAGCGCTTTAACGCCTCCTGGTGCCTTTTTACGGTGGCCTCGTCCTTGAGGAACTTGCCCGACTCTTCGAAGTTCTTCACGTAGTTGTAGAACTCGACGACGAACTCGTCCCTGTACTTCTCCATGTACGGCAGGAGCATCTCGAGGTTCTTCACGTCGCTGTTGGTGAAGTTATAGTGAGCCTTTATCGTTATTACGTCTTTCATGCCGTTCTCTTTGATCCGTATCCCTACCTCTCGAAGACCTCAAGGGCGTTGAAGAAGTAGTTTATCTCGAAGGCGGCCGTATCCGCGGCGTCCGAGCCGTGGACGATATTCGCCTCGATGGAGTCGGCGAAGTCCTTCCTTATGGTGCCGGGGGCGGCCTCCTCGGGGTTTGTGGCGCCCATAAGGTCCCTCACCTTCCTTATCGCGCCCTCTCCGGAGACGACCATGACCACCACGGGGCCCGAGCTCATGAACACCGTAAGGCTCCCGAAAAAGGGCCTCTTCCTGTGGACCGCGTAAAAACCCTCGGCCTCCTTCTTCGTAAGCTCCGCCATCTTGAGGGCGCATACCCTGAGGCCCTTTTTTTCGAACCTCGAGATTACCTCCCCGATGACGTTTTTCTTCACACCGTCTGGTTTGACGATAGAAAGGGTCTTCTCCATTTCTTTAAGCTATACCTCCGGTAATTTTTTTGGATAGGTGCTATAAGGGCAAAGCGCCGGGGCGCCTCACGGTCTAAACAGGCCCCCGCCCCCCCCTCTCCCCCCTCCC
>DATEAM010000171.1:0-6984 GCA_035288385.1 Thermodesulfobacteriota bacterium | reverse complement strand
AAAGGAGAAGGTCGTGCACGCGGCCGCCACCAGCCCGATTATGGTTATCATGCTCATCGACATTGTCAGTCAGGGTACGGGTCTTCTTCTGCCAACCCCGCATCCCCGGCCCCGGGAGGACTCTATATGCCCGCGGCAGAGGTGTTAAATGGGACCCTGGAGGACCTCCCCCGGAATAAATTATAAGCTGGAATATACAACATTTCGGAGGGAATCACAAATGCGGGTTAATGGAAGAGATTAAAACCCGCCTGCCCCGACTGGCGCAGGATATAACCCGAAGTTTTTGAAGGGAGTCCGGGGGAAACTTTTTGTAAAAAGTTTCCCCCATTTTTTACTCACTCCTCCGGCGCCATGACTGAGACTATCCCCCTTATATCCCCGGAGTTGAAGTCATAGGCCCTGTCTGTGGGGTATTTTTCCGCTATCCAGGCGGGCCGCGTCTCTGCCGGGCCGTGGCAGGCGAGGCATGCGTCCTCCACGAAGATGGGCCTCGTGTAGCGTAGATACGATTTTCCCTCCACCGTGGCCGTGTCCCACATCTCCTTAAAGTCCCTGTCCCTGTCGAACTCGCCTATCAGCTCCGTTTCCTCGGCCGTCGCCTCGTTCTTGGGGTTTCTGAACTTTACGGCGGCGTGCCTTACGACCACGCCCTCGGCGGTCATCTCCTGTACGCGCTTACCCACGGCGCCGCAGACCTTCTTGAAGGTCTCCTCGGTTATCTCCATGCCGGGCTTTATGAAGGTCCTGGCAAGGGAGCTCCTCATCTCGATTATCTCTGCCGCGTACTTCTCTGCCTTAAGCCTCCCATCCATCCCCTCCTCGGCCGCGGCCTGGACCGAAAGGCCCGCAAGAGCGACGACCGCCAGTGCGGCGAAAAACCTCTTGGACATGACAAGACCTCCTTTTTTGAAATTACAATGTTCGTCCCTATTCAACGACCTCTATGACCCCCTCCATGCCGCGGGCCCTGTGGCTCCTGAAGAAGAGAAACCTGTTGTCGCAGTAGAACTCGAATGTCCCGGTCTCAGTGGGTGTAAACCTCACGGTCTCGGGTCCGGTGGATAAGCGCACGGAAAAGTCCATCCCGGCCCCCCCGGCCCCCCCGGCCCCCCCGGCCCCCGCCCCGGGCTCGCCCATTGCTATGTTGTGGGGTATTATCGAGGGCTCCTTCTTTACAATGAGTTCGACGGGGGTGTTCACCTTCACCACTATGTGGTCGGGCCTGAAAAAGTAGCTCCCCCCCGTGACCTCGACGCGCTGTACCCCGTCCGGGTCTATTGAGGCGACGTACTTCTCCCCGGAAAGGGCAGGTACCGGCAGGATGATTGATAAGACAAGGACGAGAATAAACTTTTTCATGACCGCCTCCGGTACCCGGGGCCTTTATGCGAGGGCCGTGCCTGTGGGGTTCCCTCAGATTATAACCGGTTTTCATAGCCGGTCAAGAAACTGTGAGCTTCGAGAGGTCGGCGATGCTGAAGTAGAGGTCGCGGACGGTATTCAAAAGGACGAGGCGGTTTGTTTTCAGCTCCTCTTCGTCGGTCATGACCATCACGTGGTCGAAAAAGGAGTCTATCCTGTCCTTGATGGAGGCGAGGGTCTCGAAGAGAGACTTGTAGTCGCCCTTTTCCCAGAACTCCCTTATCTTCGGGGCCACCTCGCGGGTCGCCTCGAGGAGCTCTTTTTCCTGGGGCTCCTTCAGTAATTTCTCATCGGGGGTTTTCGCTCCGAGATCCATCCCCTTCAAGATGTTGGACACCCTCTTGAAGGCCACTATGAGGTCCGAGCAGGCCGGGTGGGTCTTGAAGCCCTCGAGGGCCTTTACCCTCTCCACGGCGTCGGGCAGGACGCACCACGGGGCCGAGAGCACGGCGTCTATGGAGTCGAAGGAGAGGCCTCTGCCGAGGAGCTGGTTCTTGAGCCTCTCCTTGAAGAAATCCAGGACGCCGGACTTTACCCCTGCCCTATCCTTTACGATCCTCTCCCCGAGTATGGCAACGGCCTTTTCGACCAGCTCGTCCAGGGGCAGAGAAAAATTCTTCTCGAGCATTATCGCTATGACGCCGAGGGCCTGGCGCCTCAGGGCATAGGGGTCCACGGCCCCGGTGGGGATTTTACCTATGGCGAAGAAGGCGGCGATGGTGTCGAGCTTGTCGGCCATGCTTATGATGGAGCCGGCGATTGTGGCCGGGAGCCTGTCCCCGGAGTAGGCGGGCAGATAGTGCTCGCAGACCGCGGCGGCCACCTCGGGGACCTCTCCGGCCCTCTCGGCGTAGACGCCGCCCATCTTCCCCTGGAGGCTCGGGAACTCGCCGACGACCCCGGTCAAGAGGTCGGCCTTGGAGAGGACCGCGGCCCTTCCTATGACCATCTTGGAGTAAAGGCCCGGGTCGGTCTTTTCGGCGTCGAATCCGGCCGGGTTGAGGCCGTTGGAGAGGAAGTCCCCGGGGGCCTCGCCCTCTTCAAGGGGCCTTGAAAACCCGGTCCTCTCCCCTATGAAGAGGGCGAGACGGGTGAACCTCTCCACCTTCTCGAAGGAGGTGCCGAGCTTTTGCTGGAATATGACCCCCTTCAACTCCCTCGCCTTCTCGGTAAGGGGGGTCTTTATGTCCTTTTCGAAGTAGAACTTCGCGTCGTTCAACCGGGCCCTCAAGACCCTCTCGTTACCCTTTATCACCGTGTCCATGCTCATCGCCTTTGTGTTGGCCACGGTGAGGAAATAGGGCAGGAGCCCTCCTGCCCCGTCGATAACGGAGAAATACCTCTGGTGCTCCCTCATGGCGGTTATGACGACCTCCTTGGGAAGCCTCAGGAACTCCTCTTCAAAGCCCCCCCTTACCACAACGGGGTACTCGACGAGGTATGTGACCTCTTCCAGAAGCGCCGGGTCGGGAAGGAGGCTACCGCCCACCTCGACGGCCTTTTTTTCGAGCCCTTCGATTATTATCTTTTTCCTCTCCCCGGGGTCGACGATCACGTAGTGGGATCTGAGCCCCTCGAGGTAGGATTCCACTGAAGAGACCTTGAACCTGTTATTTCTAAGGGCCTTCTTCTCAACGGGCCGGCCCCAGCCCTCTGCCACCTCGGAGGTCAGGAACCTGTGGCCCAGGGTGAAATCCGAGCTCTTTACGTGCCCGAAGTTGACGTCCACGGTCCTGCCGTCGAAGAGGGCGAGGAGCCAGTGGACGGGCCTTGCGAAGCTCACCTCGTGCATGCCCCACCTCATGGACTTGGGGAATACGTCCAGGGCCAGGGCGGCCTCGAGTATCTTATGGAGCACCTTGACGGTAGGTTGACCCTCTATCTCCTTAACCACGGTCACGTACTCGCCCTTTTCCGTCTCCACGGTCTTTACGTCCTCGAGGGCCACGCCCTGGGACTTTAAAAACCCTTCGAGCTTCTTCGTTGGTTTACCCGATTCGTCGAAGGCGGCCGTCGACTTGGGCCCCCTTACCTCTATCCTTGCGTCGGGCTGGGTCTCGGGAAGGCCCTCTATGATAAAGGCGAGCCTCCTCGGTGTCCCAAGAGCCCGGATGCTCTCGAAGTCGAGGCGGCTGGAAGCGAGCTTCTTGGCGAGGAAGTCCTTTATATCCTCGAGGGCCGAGGGAACGAACCCCGCCGGGATCTCCTCTGTTCCTATTTCGAAAAGCAGTTCCTTTCCAGCCATACGCGACCTATTCCAGGGGGTTGAATAAGTGAACAATTTACCAGAACTGATTTTAATTTCAATGTTTTTATGAATATTGCGCCCTCAGTGGAAGGGGGACGGACCAGGAGAGCGGGACTTTTTAAAGTTGACGGGCATGGAGCGCTTTTGATAAACTGAAAAGCTAATAAATATCGAGGTTATAAGGTGTTTCAGGAGTATTTACAGAGGATTATACTCATAGCCCCCCCGGTCCTTCTCGCCCTTACGATACACGAGTGCGCGCACGCCTGGGTGGCATTGAGGTTCGGCGACCCGACGGCGAAGATGCTGGGGCGCGTCACCCTGAACCCCTTGAAGCACCTCGACCCCGTGGGGACCCTCGCGCTCTTCGTCTCGGGGATGTTCGGCTGGGCCCGGCCCGTGCCCATAAACCCGAGAAACTTCACCAACGTCTCCAAGGGGATACTCTGGGTCTCGCTCGCAGGGCCCCTTTCGAACATGATTCTGGCCGGCTTCTTCGCCCTTGTGCTAAGGGTCTTCTCCACCGTGGGAGCCCGGTACCTCTCAGGGATGCCCGGCCTCTTTGAGCCCCTTTTCATAATGATCCGGCTGAGTGTCGTAATAAACGTATCGTTAGCCGTCTTCAACATGATACCCATCCCGCCCCTTGACGGGAGCAAGGTCCTGGGGAACATCCTTCCCCCGGAGAAGGCCCTTAGCTTTTCGAGGATCGAGCCCTACGGCTTTCTCATTCTAATCCTCCTCATAATGACGGGGGTGGTGAACAAGGTCATATCCCCCATAGTATTTCTTACCGTGGGGCTCCTTACGGGGGGTGGATTCTGATGGAAAAGAGGATCTTAAGCGGCATGAGGCCCACGGGCAGGCTCCACCTCGGCCACTACCACGGGGTATTGAAGAACTGGCTCGAGCTCCAGGGGTCCTACGAGTGCTTTTTTTTCGTAGCCGACTGGCACGCCCTCACAACCGACTACGCGGACACCGGCTCCATCGGGGAGAACATCCGCGAGATGGTCACAGACTGGCTCTCCGTGGGGATAGACCCGGCCAGGTCAACCATCTTTCTACAGTCCGCCGTAAAGGGCCACGCCGAGCTCTTCGTCCTCCTCTCCATGATAACGCCTCTACCCTGGCTCGAAAGGAACCCCACCTACAAGGAGCAGCTCCAGGAGATACGCGACAAGGACATCCGCACCTTCGGTTTTCTCGGGTACCCGGTGCTCCAGACCTCTGATATAATCATCTACAGGGCCGATAAGGTCCCCGTGGGCATAGACCAGGCCCCCCACCTCGAGCTCTCAAGGGAGATTGCCCGGAGGTTCAACCACTTCTACGGCCCCGTCTTCCCCGAGCCAGAAACGCTCCTTACGAGGGTGCCCAAGGTCCTCGGCACAGACGGCAGGAAGATGAGCAAGTCCTACAACAACGCCATCTTCCTCTCAGACCCCCCGGAGGTCGTGGAAAAGAAGATGCTCCAGATGGTGACGGATACGGCGAGAAAGAGGAGGACGGACCCGGGAACCCCCGAGCACTGCCCCCTATTTCAGACCTTCCACGTCCTCTACTCGGACCCCGCCACCGTGGAGTGGGTGAGAAAGGGCTGCACCGGGGCTACTATCGGCTGCATAGAGTGCAAGAGGTCGGTCATACCGAGGGTCCTCGAGGACCTCGAGCCGATACGAAAAAGGAGAGCAGAGCTCGAAGGGGACCCTGAGGCGGCCTTCCGCGTCCTTGAAGAAGGGCTCCCGAAGGCTACAGAGGAGGCCGACAGGACCCTCGAAGCGGTAAGGGCCGCCATGAGGATCGATTATTCCAGGAAAAAAGGGGCCGGGGGGGGTGGGGGGGCCGGGGGGGCCGGGAAGAAGTACGAAGCGAAGTAAAGCCCCTTTTGGGCGATAAAGGCGAAAAGGCTCATGATATGGCCTACAGCGTAAAACTCGATATCTTCGAAGGGCCCCTCGACCTTCTCCTCCACCTCGTAAAAAGAAACGAGGTGGAGATCTACGACATACCCATAGCCACCATAACCGAGCAGTACGTCGAGTACATAGAGATGATGAAGGATATGAACCTCGATGTGGCCGGGGAGTTTATCCTCATGGCCGCCACCCTCGTCCATATAAAATCGAAGATGCTCCTGCCCATGGACGCCGAGGCCGAGGAGGCCGAAGAGGGCCCGGACCCGAGGGAAGAGCTCGTAAGGAGGCTCCTCGAGTACCAGAGGTACAAGGAGGCCGCCGAAGAGCTCTACGAGAGGAACCTCCTCGGAAGGGACGTATTTACCAGGGGGCACGCCCCCGGGGTGGAGTCCATGGACGAAGGGGGTCTCGTCAACGTAAACGTCTTCGAGCTCATGGAGGCTCTTAAGGGCATAATCGAGCGGGCCCCGAGGGAGACGGCTATGGAGCTCACGGCCGAGAGGTTCAGGATAGCGGACAAGATAAACTACGTCCTCGACATGCTCGGAGCCCAAAAGAGCATGGTCTTTACCTCGCTCTTCCCCGAAAGGGCCACCAGGGGCGAGATAATAGTCACCTTTTTAGCCGTACTCGAGCTCGCCAAGCTCCTCCTCATAAAGGTCTACCAGACCGAGGACGGGATAATAAGGGTCTATTCCCATGCCCCGGAAAAGAGGGAAGGAAGAGAAGGCGAGGGCGGCCCCTGGCAGGACAACACACCTTAAGAGAGGTCGGAACCCATGGACAAGGCAATCTTGAAGCCCGTAATAGAGTCCCTCATATTCGCCTCCGAGGGCGCCATCACGCTAAGTAACATCATGAGCGTCATCGAAGGAGCTGAACGCGCCGAAGTAAAGGCCGCGGTAAACGAGCTCATAGAGGAGTACAGGGGCCGTGGAGGCGGATTGTTCATAGAGGAGGTCGCCGGAGGCTACCAGTTCAGGACGAACCCGGATTTCTCGCCCTGGCTTAAAAGGCTCCTCAAGATAGGACCCCAGAGGCTATCGCGCGCGGCCCTCGAAACGCTCGCCATCGTGGCCTACAAGCAGCCCGTGACGCGCGGAGAGCTCGAGGCGGTAAGAGGGGTGGACTCCGCCGGGGTCCTGGCCACCCTCCTTGACAGGAGGCTTATAAAGATTACCGGGAGGAAGGAGACCCCGGGAAGGCCCGTGGTATACGGGACTACCAAGGAGTTCCTCGAGACCTTCGAGCTAAAGGACCTCTCGAGCCTCCCGACCCTTAAGGAAATAGAGATCCCGGAGGAGGAGTATGCCCCCGAAGAAGAGAGAAAGGGAGAAGAGGCCTCCAGCCAGGCTGAAGGAGGGACAGAAGGAGGGGAAGATGAGGGGGGAG
>DATEAM010000170.1:0-19162 GCA_035288385.1 Thermodesulfobacteriota bacterium | reverse complement strand
CTCGCCACACTCTCATGACGGCCCTCATCCATAGAAAATAATTATAGCGGAGGTTGAGAATGGCTACTTGGTTAGAGGATATTGTAACAGCGCTGAAAACTTTAGGTGGCAAAGCTAAATTGCAGGACATTTATGAAAAAGTCGAGGAATTAAGAACAAAGCCTTTATCGAAAACATGGAGAAATACCATCCGTTGTGAGATTGAAAGACGCTCATCGGACTCAGTAGCTTTCACGGGTAAAAAAGATATTTTTTACTCTATTCATGGCCTCGGTGAAGGGTGGTGGGGACTACGTAATTATAGAAATAAGTAAGGAGTCTTTAAAGACCGTGGGAAGGAGGTGACTTGGGAAAACAAAACTAAAAAAGGAGAAAAAACAGTATGAAAGGAACAGCCCTGTAGGTTGGGTTAGCGGAGCGTAACCCAACACATATTATGCATGCAATATCGCAGATCAAAGGCAAAGGAAGGCGGTCTTCTCTTGAGGGAAACTTTTTGCGGAGGAAAGTTTCCCCCAGAAAAACCGTCCTTCGATGAGGCCTGTTTATGGGGAGGGGTTACTCGAAGACGATCTCTTTGATGTTCTTCGCCGGTATCCTGTAGGTCCCGAAGCCAGTGGTGCCCATGAACCTGGCGTCCTCGTCGAGGCTTACGGCCACCACGTCTCCGTTCATCAGGGTTATCTGGAAGTCCTTCTTGGTTCCCGAGTAGCTCCCCGTGCTCGAGACCTTTTTTATCTTCTCGAAGGATATGGTTACGGTGCCCTTGCCCCTCAAGCCCGAGAAATAGGTGTCGCCCTCCCAGCTCGCGTGGTTTACCTTGGTGGATATGTCCTGGTCGTCCGTCACGGTGGCCCTGAAGTCTATGTCGGGGGTGGGGACCTCGGGGCCCGGGCCCCTGCCCATCCCCACGAGCGCTACCCACGCGAATACAAGGGGAACAAACCAGATTAACGACCTTCTCATCACCTGATACCTCCTCGTAAAAAATCCCTTTTAATTATTGTGGCACTCGGGGTAAAAGTCAAGGGCTAAGGTCGGCTCCGTGCCACCCGGCCCTTGAAAACGCCCTTCCCCTCTCAATATTGACAAACCAAACCGTTTTCAATATACTCAACTGACCCATGGCAACGAGGATTAACTACATAGACGTCTATTGCTTCTACAGCGACCTCGAGGCGGACGTAATAGAGTCGTTGATGGAGGGCTTCAGCATAAGCTTTTCAATAAGGACGCTCGGACCTTACGGACAGGCGACGGACCCCACGGGGTTTCCCGAGAAGAGGATAGCCGTTGAGCAGGACATGGCCGATAACGCGAGGAAGATACTCAGGGACGCCATAAACAAGGGTGTGATATCCGGGGAAGGGAAGTTCGTGGGATAAAAAAACGCCTTCGAAACATGAAGTCCCCACGGTTCTTAACGTAAAGGCAACTTCAGCGTTTATCAGCAAACCACATTGGACTCTTTGAAAGAGGCAAAGCTCAGGCTCGCCGGCTCTGTGCGCCCGGTGGCGCTTACCGGCGCGGGGGTTTCGGCCGAGAGCGGGGTGCCAACCTTCAGGGGCTCGGAGGGCCTGTGGAGGAATTTCAGGCCCGAGGACCTCGCCACCCCCGGGGCCTTTGAAAGGGACCCGGCGCTCGTCTGGCAGTGGTATGACTGGCGGAGGAAGAAGATCTCCGAAGTAAAACCCAACCCCGCCCACCGCGCCCTCGCGGAGATTGAAAAGGGGCATCCCGGGTTCACCCTCATAACCCAGAACGTAGACGGGCTCCACACCCTCGCGGGAAGCACAAACGTCCTTGAGCTCCACGGCTCGATATGGAGGGTAAGGTGCACGGGGTGCGGGACCGTAAAAGAGGACAGGACGCTTCCGATAAAGACGCCCCCCGTGTGCGGCTGCGGCGGCATAATGAGGCCCGACGTGGTGTGGTTCGGCGAGATGCTGCCCGAGGCCGTCATCGAGAAGGCCTTTGAGGCGGCTTCAAAGGCGGATTTCATGATGGTCGTTGGCACTTCGGGGGTCGTACAGCCCGCGGCCTCTCTCGCCTTCAGGGCCAGGGAGGCGGGGGCTTATCTTGTCGAGATAAACCCGGAGAGCACGCCCCTTTCGGGCATCATGGACCAACGGATCCCGGGCAGGGCCGGAGATATTGTCCCCGGTTTTCTTTGATCCCCGGGAGTATTATTTATGGCTTTAGACTCTGAACTTGCCGTATAATATCTTTTAAAAATCAGAAGGGGGAGGACAAGTTGAAAGCCTTTAACAGTGCCATAAGGGTCAAGACCACGGGCAGGACCGAAGAGGTGAATATAACGGACCAGGCGTCAGCCGTCGTCCTCGAGAGCGGCATATACGAGGGCATGGCGCTCGTATCCACGGGACACACCACGGCGAGCGTGCACCTCAATTATTCGGACCGGGACCTCGAACTCGACCTCCAGGACGTATTGGGCGACATCGTTCCCAACAAACCCGATTTCAGGCACAACAAGGGCGACTTCGGAAAGAACGCTGACGCTCACATAAAATCGGTCCTTATGGGGCACAGCATAACCATACCTGTAACCAGGGGCAGGCTTGCCCTCGGACAGTGGCAGGCCGTCTATTTCTCCGAGTTCGACGGCCCAAGGAGCAGGCTCATATCCATAAAGGTCATGGGCCTGCCGAAGGAACAGGCCAGGCAGAAGGCATAGCCCCGCCGGAACCGGTCCATGAGAGTCGTAGGAGGGAAATGCAAGGGCAGGCGCCTTAGCCCTTTCAGGGGCCTGGAGATAAGACCCACGCCCGACAAGGTAAGGGAGGCGGTATTCAACATCCTCGCCGGGGGGGGCTTGGGGGGCGGGGGGGCCGGGGGTGGACGGTTCGAAAAGGTCCTCGACCTCTTCGCCGGGACGGGGGCCATGGGCATAGAGGCGCTGAGCAGGGGCTCGACGGAGGCAGTTTTCGTTGACATGAATCCCGGGGCCGTCTCCGTCATAAAGAAGAACCTCGAGGCCTGCGGCTTGACCGAGTCCGCCAAGGTCTATAAAAGGGAGGTCAAGGGCGCGCTAAAGACCCTTTCGGCAAGGCACTGTAGATTCGACCTCATAATAATAGACCCCCCCTACGAATCCTCCCTGACCGAAGAAACCCTCAAGGATATCGAGGCGTCGGGGCTATTGTCCCCGGGGGGGATAATAGTCGCCGAGACCTCGAAGAGGAACCCGATAGAGACCGGGCCTGCCGGGCTCGAGCTCCTCGACGTAAGGAGGTACGGAGACACCTCCGTATATTTTTTCACCGCCGCCGGGTAATGGCATAAGGCGGTCTTTGATGCCTTGAAAGTGCCGGAAAATTTTAGAGGACGGGCAATGGCCAAGCACATAGGGGTTTACCCAGGCACCTTCGACCCCATAACGAGGGGTCACCTCGACGTAATCGAGAGGGGCTTCAAGCTCTTCGACGAACTCATAGTGGCCGTGGCAGAGAGCACCTCGAAGACGACGCTCTTCGACGTGGACGAGAGGCTCGATTTCATACGCCACGAGATAAAGGGGTTCAGGAACGTAAAGGTGGAGAGCTTCGACACCCTCCTCATAGACTACGTCAAGAAGAAGAGGGCAAAGACCATATTAAGGGGGCTGAGGGTCATTTCCGACTTCGAGTACGAGTTCCAGATGGCGTTGACCAACAGGAAGCTCGCCCCCGGGATAGAGACGGTCTTCATGATGACGGCCGAGAGCTTCGCGCCCATAAGCTCTCGGTTCATAAAGGAGATAGCGAGGCTCGGCGGGGACGTGAGCGCCTTCGTCACCCCTTACGTCGCCAGGAGGCTCAAAGAGAAGTTCAGGGCCGTTAAATAAAAAGGGAGTTCTGCTGATGAAGGGACTTTCAAAGAGGGTATCCGGTTTGGAGGAGTCTGCAACGCTCGCTATTACGGCGAGGGCAAAGGCGCTGAAGGCCGAGGGCCGCGACATAATAGGCCTGGGCGCCGGGGAGCCGGACTTCGACACCCCTGATAACATAAAGAGGGCGGCCGTGGAGGCCATACAGAAGGGCCGCACCAAGTACACGCCCGTGGGAGGGCTCCCGGAGCTAAAGGACGCGGTAATAGAAAAGTTCAGGAGGGACAACGCCCTCGAGTACACGAGGGACGAGATAATCGTCTCCTGCGGTGGAAAGCACTCGCTCTATAACCTCTTCCAGGCCGTCATCGACCCCGGAGACGAGGTCATAGTGCCCTCTCCTTACTGGGTCTCCTACCCCCCCATGGTAAGCCTCGCCGGAGGGGTCCCTGTGATAGTCGCCACGGACGAGGCGGCTGGCTTCAAGATGACGCCCTCCGATTTGAGCTCGGCCGTTACGGGGAGGACCAGGGCCGTCGTCATAAACAGCCCCTCCAACCCCACGGGGGCCGCCTATACGGCCGGGGAGCTCGCAGCGCTTGCAGAGGCCGCCCTCGAGAAAGACCTCCTCGTGGTCTCCGACGAGATCTACGAGAAGCTCACCTACGACGGGTTTTGCTCGACCTCCATTGCCTCTGTCTCCGAAGAGATGAGGAAGAAGACCGTCATAGTGAACGGGGTGTCCAAGACCTATTCCATGACGGGCTGGAGGATAGGCTACGCCGCGGCGAGGGCCGACATAGTGAAGGCCATGACCAACATCCAGAGCCAGTCCACCTCCAACCCCTCGTCCATAAGCCAGTGGGCGGCCGTCGAGGCGTTAACCGGCCCCCAGGAGACGGTGGAAAAAATGGTCGGCGAGTTCGAAAAGAGAAGGGAGGTCATCGTCGAGGGGCTTAACTCCATGGAGGGAGTCAGCTGCTTCAGGCCCCAGGGGGCCTTCTACGTCTTCGCGAACTTCTCCGGTGTCTTTGGAAGGGGTTTCAGGGGCAGAGCCGTAAGGGGCTCGGTGGACCTCGCCAAATACCTCCTCGACGAGGCCGGCGTGGCAGTCGTCCCGGGCGAGCCCTTCGGAGACGACTCGTGCCTGAGGCTCTCCTACGCCACCTCCATGGAGAATATCATCGAGGGCCTGAAGAGGATAAAGAAGGCCCTCGGCGAACTATCCTGAGGGAAACTTTTTGAAAAAAGTTTCCCTCAGACTCCTTTCAAAAACTTTTAGCTATCCTCCAGAGGGAGACCCCCCGGGAGATGAACTCCGCGCAAGAGGGGGTCTCCCTCTGGAGGATAATAGCCATAAGTCTTTGGAAGGGGGGTCCGGGGGGAGACCTTTCTTCAGAAAGGTCTCCCCCCGGGCTTATTCTTCCTTGAAGACATCCGCCTCGAAGACAAAGACCTTTGCGTCCTTTTTCCAGCTCCCCCCGGGGAGTCCAGCCTTGAGGCAGGTCTGGTCGAGGAAGGTCCCGGAGTCGAAGTCGTGCTCGGTGGCCACCTGCGGGAGGAGCAGGCCGCGGCAGCTGCCGTGCGTGACGTAGAGCCCGTGTCTTCCTATCTCTATCTCTTCTATCACCTTTATCTCCCTCATGGGCGAGAGGACCGATATCTCTATCTCGACGTCCTTTAGCTCGTCGGCCCGGAGAGGAGAGAACCTCGGGTCCATGGAGGCGGCTGAAATCGCCATCTCCTCTACGGTCCTGTAAAGGGGCTTGTCCGAGACCAGGGTCCCTATGCACCCGCGGAGCTGGCCCTTTTTGTGGAGAGAGACGAAGGCCCCGCAGTCCTCGGCGAGGGCAGGGCTTTCCATCTCCGGTTCGAGGTCAGTGGCAGGGAGTCCGCGCACATGGCTTTCAATGGCTTTGCGCGCCAGAGTGAGAAGCGACTTTCTTTCTTTTGCTGTAAGGGGCATGCCTGGTGTGCAGCGTGGTTTTGCCGTTTGTCTTTTATATGCTGATATATTATCATATTCACGAGGGCGAAAAACAGTCTTTTAAAGAGGGACGGATATGAGGGGAACCGAAGAGTTGAGAAAAGAGCTCAGGGCGCTATTAAAGGAAAGAAACGCCATGATGCTCTCGCACAACTATCAGCGAGACGAGGTGCAGGAGGCGGCCGACCTTACGGGGGATTCCCTGGGTTTATCCCGCGCGGCCGCCGAGTCGGAGGCCGACGTGATAGTATTCTGCGGGGTCCACTTCATGGCCGAGAGCGCGGCCATCCTCTGTCCGGGAAAGACCGTGATACTGCCCCGGCTCGACGCGGGGTGCCCCATGGCCGACATGATAACCCCGGGGTTTCTGGAAATGGAGAAGGAAAAGAGGCCCGGCGTCCCGGTGGTCGCCTACGTGAACACCTCCGCCGCAGTAAAGGCCCTTAGCGACATCTGCTGCACCTCTGCAAACGCCGTAAGCGTAGTCAACTCCGTGGACGCCGACGCCGTCTACATGATACCCGACAGGAACCTCTCCCACTACGTCTCCCTTAGCGCCAGGAAGAAGATGGAGTGGTGGAACGGTTTTTGCCCCACCCACGAGCGCCTCACCCCCGGCGAGGTCCAAAGGGCGAGAGAGGAGAACCCGGGGAGCGTCTTCGTCTGCCACCCCGAGTGCAGGCCCGAGGTCGTTAGTATGGCCGACCACGTATGTTCGACCTCGGGGATGTACAAGTACGCGAAAGATACGCCCGCGAATACCATCATCGTTGGCACGGAGATGGGGATACTCTACAGGCTCAAGAAGGAGAACCCGGACAAGAGATTCATCCTGCCGTCCAAGAGCCTAATATGTCCCAACATGAAGCTCACCACCCTCGAGGACGTGGTGGAGAGCCTCAAAGAGATGAAGAACGTGGTAACCGTGCCTGAGGATATTAGAATAAAGGCAAAGACCGCCCTCGACAGGATGCTCGCCGTGCCGAGAGACTACTGAGGAAAACTTTTTGAAAGAAGTTTTCCTCAGACTCCTTTCAAAAACTTTTAGCTATCCTCCTGAGGGAGACCCCCGGAAGATGAAATTCACGTAAGAGGGGGGTCTCCCTCAGGAGGATAATAGCCAAAAGTCTTTGGAGGGGGTTTGGGGGGAACCTTTCTTCAGAAAGGTTCCCCCCAATTACATCCCCCTTGCGGCCTGGCCGTCCTGCTGATATAAGAAGTGTACAAGAGGCTAAATGAACTGGTATCGATGCGAAATAAGAGAGGTCCTTGAATCCCTCGGCTCGTCGCCCGAAGGCCTTGCAGCCGGAGAGGCCGCCAAGAGGCTCGAGCAGTACGGCCCGAACGAGCTCAAGGAGAAGAAGAAGAGGACCCAGCTGGCCATGCTCCTCGACCAGTTCAAGGACTTCATGATAATCGTCCTCATCGTAGCGGCGGTGGTCTCCGGGCTTATCGGGGAGCCGATGGACACCATAGCGATAGTGGTGATAGTCGTCCTCAACGCCGTCATAGGTTTTACGCAGGAGTACAGGGCCGAGAAGGCCATGGCGGCGTTGAAGCGGATGGCGGCCCCCTCGGCCGTCGTGATACGTGACGGCGGGTCGGTCAGGGTAATGGCCGCAGACCTCGTGCCAGGCGACATAGTCGTCCTCGAGGCGGGCAGCGTGGTGCCCTCGGACTTGAGGCTCATGGAGGCGGTGCGGCTCAAGGTGGAGGAAGCGCCCCTTACCGGAGAGTCCGTACCCGTGGAAAAACAGGCGCGTACCCTGCGTGAGAGGGACCTGCCCATAGGAGACAGGGTAAACATGGCCTATAACGGCACCTATGTCACCTACGGCAGGGGAAAAGGCGTGGTGGTGGCCACCGGGATGGAGACCGAGCTTGGCAGGATCGCCACCATGCTCCAGGAGGAAGAGGAGGTAAAGACCCCCCTCCAGAAGAGGCTCGCGAACTTCGGCCAGAGGCTCGCCGTGGCCATCCTCGCCATATGCGCCATAGTCTTCGGCATAGGGGTATTCAGGGGCGAGCCTGCGCTCCTCATGCTCCTTACGGCCATTTCTCTCGCCGTGGCCGCCATCCCGGAGGCTCTGCCCGCCGTTGTGACCATATCCCTTGCCTTCGGCGCAAAGAAACTCGTCAGGCAGAACGCGCTCATAAGGAAGCTCCCGGCCGTCGAGACCCTCGGCTCCGTCACCTACATCTGCTCCGACAAGACGGGCACCCTGACCATGAACAGGATGACCGTGGAGGAGCTCTACGTGGACGGCCGCCTCATAAAGGGCAGGGAGCCCGCCATCGGCAGCATCCTCAAGGTGGAGATAGGCACCGCCGCCTACAACTTCATGGTCGCCATGGCCATAAGCAACGACGCCCGCGCCGGAGGGGACGGCGTCATGGGCGACCCTACCGAGGTAGCCCTCTACAACGCCGCCGAGCACAACGGCTTCGACAAGGCCGAGCTCGAGAAGGATTTTCCCAGGGTCGGCGAGATACCCTTCGACCCCGAGAGGAAGTGCATGACCACCTTCCATAAATGGCCGGGCAGGGAAGGCGGGTACATATCCATCACGAAGGGGGCGATAGAGGTCCTCTCCGAGAGGTCCCTCGGCATCCTGACGAGCGGGGGGGTACAGACCTTGGACAAGCACGAGGTCCACAGGGTAAACGACAGGATGGCCGCCGATGGCCTCCGGGTGCTCTGTCTCGCCATGAGGGCCTGGGAGGAGCTGCCCCGGGAAATGACGCCGGAAAAGGTGGAAACCGAGCTTACCGTTCTGGGCCTTGCCGGGATTATGGACCCGCCGAGGGACGAGGCTAAGGAGGCCATTGCGCTGTGCAGGACCGCCGGCATACACCCCGTTATGATTACGGGAGACCACCCGATTACGGCCAGGGCGATAGCGAGGAGGCTCGGCCTTATAGAAGACGACCAGAAGGGGGTAATGACGGGCAGGGAGCTCGAGAAGCTGCCCCTCGAGGAGTTCGAAGAGGGGGTCGAGCACATACGGGTCTACGCGAGGGTGGCCCCGGAGCATAAACTGAAGATAATCAAGGCCCTCCAGGACAGGGGGCAGTACGTAGCCATGACGGGGGACGGCGTAAACGACGCCCCGGCCTTGAAGAGGGCGGATATCGGCATAGCCATGGGCATCACCGGGACCGACGTCTCCAAGGAGGCCTCCCACATGATACTCGTCGACGACAACTTCGCCACCATCGTGGGCGCCGTGAAAGAGGGCAGGAGGATATTCGACAACATACGAAAATTCATCAAGTACACGATGACGAGCAACTCGGGCGAGATACTCACCATATTCCTGGCGCCCTTCTTCGGGCTACCCATACCCCTTCTGCCCATACACATTCTCTGGATAAACCTCGTTACCGACGGGCTCCCGGGTCTCGCCCTTGCAGCCGAGCCCGAGGAGAGGGGTGTTATGAAAAGGCCGCCCAGGCACCCCCGCGAGAGTATCTTCGCCCACGGGCTCGGCATTCACATAATCTGGGTGGGGCTTTTGATGGGTAGCGTGGCCATATTCGCTCAGGCGTGGGCCATAGCCGCCGACGACGCCCATTGGCAGACCATGGTGTTCACCGTGCTCTGCCTTAGCCAGATGGGCCACGTCTTCGCCATAAGGTCGGAGAAGGAGTCCATTTTCAGTGTAGGCCTCCTTTCCAACACACCGCTCCTCGGGGCGGTCCTCCTGACCTTTACCCTCCAGATGGCCGTGGTCTACCTCCCCTTCCTGCAGCCCATATTCAAGACCGAGGCCCTTACCCCAAAGGAGCTCGCCTTCACCCTGGCCCTCTCCTCGGTGGTCTTTGTCGCCGTCGAGATAGAAAAGTTCTTCAAGCGGAGGGCTTAGGGAGATGGACGGCGACGCGGAAGGTGGGGAGGGGGGGCGGGTGGACGTATGGAGGGTAGGCGGGGCTCCTAAGAGGCCCGGCTGAAGGCGCTTACTTTTTCATGGGGGTCGGCCGGATTACCGCATCCCTTTGACAGGCCTCTTTCAGTAATGCTCGAACGGATTTCTATGCTTGACAAGCCGTCATAATTATAATAATATTCAACCCCACGGCTGGTTATATTTTTTATATTAATTTTAATTCCGTCCTTTAATTCTGCGTCTCTGTCTGATTAAGGTTCAAGATACTGGAGAGCGAAAAGGGGTGGCTTTGCCTTTAGCCCGCGAGGAGCGACTCGTTTCCGACACAGCCGGCAAGCCTCTTTTTGATAAAAACTAAAAAACTCGTCCGGTGATATGAAAAACCTTGTCATAAGCGCGGTTGTCTTCTTCGTGACCTTCGGCATAGGTTACGGGATAAACGAGGCCTACCTGGCGGACAGGGCCCCGGCGCAGCCCATCGAGTTCAGCCACACTATACACGCCGGAGACAACTCCATCCCCTGCATGTACTGCCACATCTACGCGAAGAGGTCGAGGCACGCGGGAGTGCCTAACGTGCAGAGGTGCATGGGGTGCCACAAGATAATAAAGACGGACTCCCCGGAGGTTATAAAGCTCGTAGGTTACTGGGATAAGAAGGAGCCCATACCCTGGGTGAAGGTCCACAACCTCCCGGACCACGTATATTTCCCCCATAAGAGGCATATAAGGGCGGGGCTCGAGTGCAAGGAGTGCCACGGCGACGTGGCCTCCATGAGCAGGGTAAAGCGCGTCTCACCCCTTAAGATGGGGTGGTGCCTCAAGTGCCACACGAAAAAGAAGGTCGAAAACGGGCGGGACTGCTGGACCTGCCACATATAACAGATTGGGCTCAAGTGGGGGGCGGGCGGGGGGGCGGGCGGGGCACAGGGTGTCATAAGGTTTAAAGGGCTCGAGTAACAAGGTTAAATCAGATGAAGAGAAGGGACTTCATAAAATATCTCGGCGCCGGCGGCATAGGGACGGCCATGGGGATATTCTTCGGCAAGAACACCAAACCCCCGGGCGCCAAGCTCATACCCTATCTCGTCCCTCCCGAGGAGATAGTCCCGGGCGTGGGCGCCTGGTACTCCACGCTGTGCGCCCAGTGCGGCGCCGGCTGCGGGATAATCGTAAAGGTCATGGCCGGCAGGGCCAAGAAGATAGAGGGCAACCCCCTCCACCCCGTAAGCAGGGGCAGGCTGTGCGCCATGGGGCAGGCCGCGCCTCAGGGCCTTTATAACCCCGACAGGATAAAGGGGCCGCTAAAGAGGGCCGGCTCCAGGGGGAGCGAGTCCTTCATGGAGGTCTCCTGGGAGGAGGCCCTCCGCACACTCGCCGAGAACCTCGCCGGGCTCAAGGTAAAGGGCTCCGCCGAAGGCCTCTACGTGCTCGCCCCTCCCTTGAGAGGACACCTCGACGCCCTGATAAGGGATTTCACGGCCACCTTCGGCTCCCCCAATTACCTCCCCTACGACCTCTTCGACAACCGTAACCTCGCCTTTGCCAACGCAGTCTCCATGGGGATGGAGTCTCTCCCCCATTACGACATAGAGAATACCCGGTACCTCGTCTCCTTCGGCGCGGACTTTTCATCCACGTGGCTCTCCCCTGTAAACCTGAGCTACGGCTACGGACAGATGCGCCAGGGTAGTCCCGGAGTGCGCGGCACCCTCGTCCAGGTCGAGCCGAGGATGAGCCTTACCGGGGCCAACGCCGACGAGTGGGTCCCGGCAAGGCCCGGTACCGAGGGCCTCGTGGCCCTCGCCATGGCCCACGTCATCGTCGCCGAGGGCCGTTACAGGGGCAGGGAAGCGAGGCAGTGGAGATCGCTCCTCGAGGCCTTCAGCCCAGTAGAGGTGGCGAAGGTCTCCGAGGTGGAGGAAAAGAGGATAGAGAGGCTCGCCCATGAGTTCGCCTCAACTCGACCCAGTCTCGCCATAGGCGGGGACGTACTCTCGGGCTACACCGACGGGGTCTCTGGACTCGTCGCCGTAAACATATTGAACCATGTCGCCGGCAACATCGGGGTTAAGGGCGGGGTGGTGCCTAACCCGGTAGACCCCTTCTTCAGTGCACCCGGCAGGGACTTTACAAGGAGCATATCGACTGTAAGGGACGCGGCCGAAAGCGGGGCGCTAAAGACCCTCTTAACCTACAACGCGAACCCGCTTTTCACTACACCCGACAATTTAAGGCTCAGGGAGTCTCTCGACAAGGTCCCCTTCATGGCGAGCCTTTCGAGCTTCATGGACGAGACAACGGCCATGGCGGACCTCGTGCTGCCCGTACACCACTTCCTCGAGGACTGGGCGGACGACTTCTGCTCTCCGAGCGTGGGCAAGCCGGTAGCGACAATAATGCAGCCCGCCGTAAGCCCCAAGTACAACACAATGGGCGCCGGGGACGTCTTCCTCGAGCTCGCCCGGAGACTTCGCCATGAGCGCGAAAAGGCGCTCTCCGGCGGGACCGAGATCCTCGGGGAGTTCATGGATGAGAGGTTCTCGGTTAAAGACTTCCAGGAGCACCTCAAGCGCTCCTGGAGAGAACTCCACGCAAAGGACAGGAGGCTCTCGGGAGGAAACCCCACCTTCGAGGGCTTCTGGAACAGGCTCCTGAAGGACGGCGGCTGGTGGCCCGAAGGCGCCCCGATGGAAAAGGGGCCTGCCGTAAGGGTAAAGGACGTCGCGGCCTACATGCCAAAAGGGGCCTCGATGTTCGAGGGCGAGGAAGCGAAACACCCCTTCTATCTCATGGTCTATCCCCAGGCCGGCCTTCTCGACGGCAGGGGGGCTAATTCCCCGTGGCTCCAGGAGCTCCCCGACCCCATGACCTCCGTCGTCTGGGGAAGCTGGGTGGAGATAAACCCGGCTACGGCCATGAAACTCGGGATAAAGGAAGGGGAGATGGTCACCGTCGAGTCCCCTTACGGCAAGATCGACGCCCCCGCGTACCTCTATCCGGGGATACGACCCGACACGGTGGCCGTGCCCATAGGCCAGGGCCACAGGTCCTACGGAAGGTACGCAAAGGAGACGGGCGCCAACCCCATGGATATACTCCCATCGCTCCAGGACAAAGGCTCAGGGGCGCTATCGCTTAACTCCACGCGGGTAAACGTTTCCAGGAGCCCGAAACCCGGCTGGATGGTCAAGATAGAGGCCACCAAGAAGGAGTACGGCAGGGAGATAGTCCAGACCGTAACCCCCGAAGAGTTCGAAAGGATGAATAAGGAGGCCACGTAATTGTCGAGCATATTCAAGAGGATAAAGGATAAACTCGCCGACTACAGGCGCCCCGGCTATTACAAGGAATTCGACTACCATTGGGCGATAGTCGTGGACATAGACAGGTGCAACGGGTGCGAGGCCTGTGTCGTGGCCTGTTACGCGGAAAACAACATCCCCGTGGTGGGAAAGAAGGGCTGCGATGACGCGAGGATATTCAACTGGATCCGCATAGAGAAGTATATAGAGGGCGAGTACCCTGACGTAAGAGTTAAGTTCATCCCCATCATGTGCCAGCAGTGCGACCGCGCGCCCTGCGAGATAGGCTGCCCGGTCTACGCCACGTACCACAACCAGGACGGATTGAACGTCCAGGTGTACAACCGCTGCGTGGGGACCTTTACCTGCGCCACGTACTGCCCCTACGACGTGAGGCGCTTCAACTGGTTCACCTACAAACCTGACAAGCCCCTCGACGAGCAGTTGAACCCCGACGTCACGGTGCGCGAGATGGGTGTCATGGAGAAGTGCACCTTCTGCATACAGAGGATAAGGTACGCCAAGGACGCCGCCAAGGACGAGGAGCGCAGGGTCCGCGACGGGGAGATAAAACCCGCCTGCGTGCAGTCCTGTCCCACGGGGGCGCTCACCTTCGGGGACTTGAAGGACCCGAACAGCGAGGTCTCCAGGCTCGCCAGGAGCCGGAGGCGCTACCGTGTATTCGAGGAGCTCAACGCCGACCCCTCGGTAATATACCTTAAAAGGGTAATGGGTAATGGGAAGCGATCGCACGATTGAACAGATTCCTTATGAGGACGTAAACGCCGATGTGGTAAGGACCATGACCGAGACCGGTCGCCTCTACTACATCTTCCTCTTCCTGAGCATGGCTGGCGTCGTGGTCCTCTGGGGGCTGCCCTGGGCGTACCAGATATATACCGGTCAGGGGGTAACGGGGCTCCAGACGCCGGCCTTCTGGGGCATCTACCTCGCCAACTTCATCTTCTGGATAGGCATCAGCCACTCGGGCACGCTCCTTTCGGCGATACTCTTCATCACCCAGACGCCCTGGAGGAGGTCCATTTACAGGAGCGCCGAGGCGATGACCTTCTTCTCGGTCATGACCGCCTCCATCTTCGTCTTCGTACACATGGGAAGGCCATGGAACTTCTACTGGACCGTGCCGTACCCGAACCAGAGGGGGCTGTGGCTCAACTTCATGAGTCCCCTCATGTTCGACGTCTTCGCCATAAGCACCTACGCCACCTCGAGCATGATATTCCTCTACTTCGGCTCCATCCCCGACCTCGCGGCCGTAAGGGACAGGGTAAAGGGCTGGAGGAAGGAGGTCTACACCGTACTCTCGCTGGGCTGGAGGGGTACGGACGCGGAGTGGCACTGGCTCACCAAGGCGTACACCTTCTTCGCCGTATTCATAATACCGCTGGCCGTCTCCGTGCACTCCATCGTCTCCTGGGACTTCGCCCTCTCGAAGGTCCCGGGCCTGAGCAAGACCATCTTCGCCCCCTATTTCGTCGTGGGCGCCATATACTCGGGCTCCGCCGGGATAGTAACCCTCATGATATTCCTGAGGAGGGGCCTTAAGATAGAAAAATACATAACAAAGACCCACTTCGACAAGCTGGGGATGCTCCTCGTGGTGATGTCGCTCATCTGGAGCTACATAAACGTGGTCGAGGTCTTCACCGGCTGGTACGCCGACACCTCCTTCGAGACTGAGAGCCTCAGGTACCGCATGTTCACGCCCCCCTTCTCCTACATGTACTGGCTCATGATATTCACCAACACCGTCATGCCGCTATTCCTCATATTCAGAAAGGTCCGCCGCTCCATGGCGCCCGCCCTTATCATATCGCTCGGCATAAACGTGGGGATGTGGATAGAGAGGTACCTTATCATCGCCACCTCTCTTCCGAGGAAGTTCCACCCCTACATGTGGAACGACTATATCCCGAGCCTGGTGGAGATATCGATTACGCTCGGTTCCTTCTGCTTCTTCACGATGATGTTCCTCATGTTCGTAAAACTCTGGCCCAGCGTGTCGATATACGAGGTGAAGGAGGACATAGGGATCCCCTTCAGGACAAAGAAGGGGCACCATTAAGATGGAAGGCCTGTTATGAACCCGGTGCTTTTGGGACTTTATAAATACGTCGACGACATGATCGACGCCGCCGGCAGGTTAAGGGACTCGGGCTACGAGGTATCCATACTCTCGCCCATTCCCCTCGGCCACGAGATCGAAGAGGCCCTGGGCGAGCCGAAGAACCACATCCGGTACTTTACCTTCGCGGGCGCCATCTGCGGGTTCTTCTTCGGCATAATCTTCACCCTGGGTACGGCGGCCATGTACGTCCTGCCCAGGGGAGGCAGACCCATTTTCTCGGCCACCCCGACGCTCCTCATATCCTACGAGACCTCGATCCTCATAGGGGTCTTCTTCACGCTCATCGGGTTCTTCCTCATGGCGAGACTCCCCTATTACAAAAAGAGGGTCTATGACCCCGAGGTGAACGTGGACTCCTTCGGGCTCCTCGTTGACGGCATAAGGGAGGATAAGTACGGCGAGGTCGAGAGGGTTTTGAAGGAACACGGCGCGAAAGAGGTTAAGAGGCTTGAAAAAGAGTAGGCTCATATATATGGCGGTCCTCGCGCTGGCACTGGTCCCGGCGTCCGCATGCTCCATGCCCTGGTCCTGGGACATGTTCGAGCAGCCGAGCATGAAGGCCCAGGAGGCCCCCGCGCCCCCCCCTGTGCCCGATGGCACGGTCACCACCGAGGGCAGACCCTTTTACGCGAAGGACAGGGGCGATTCGGCCAAACTGGTGAACCCGGTAACCCCCACCCGGCAGTCCCTTGAGCTCGGCAAAGCCGCATACGAAACCTACTGCGCCACCTGCCACGGGGAGACGGGGCTTGGAGACGGCCCCGTGGGCAAAAAGTACATAACCCCAACGAACCTTTCGAGCGCCTACGTCCAGGACAAGCCCGACGGCGACATCTATTACACGATAACCTACGGGGGGCTCGCCATAATGCCCTCATACGCCGACTCTGTGCCCGTTATCGAGAGGTGGCACATAGTGAACTACATAAAACAGGTCTTCGGAGGAAGCGTTGAACTTACAAGAGGCGAGTAGACTCCCATGAGGATGTTTTTCTTGATACTGGCGTTTTTGCTCGTAAACGGCATAATATCCTTCGCCTATTCGGTATCCACGGCGTCGGACCCCACGACCCTGTGGGCCATGTTCGCCGTGAACTTCTGTTTCTTCCTGGGGATAACCCAGACGGGCATCGTATTTTCCGCCATAATGAGGATAGCCAAGTCCCAGTGGTCGAGGTACTTTAACAGGCTCGGCGAGGTCCTTACCCTATCCTTCATCCCCGCGGCCTTCATAATGTTCCTCGTCCTCTACCTCGGGGGCGCCGAGCACCTCTTTTACTGGTACTCCCCGGACCAGGCCCACGACGGCCACGGCACCGTGCACCTGAGTCCATGGCTCGACAGGGATTTCTTCATCTGGAGGTACGTCGTCACCATGGGCCTCTTCTACTTCACCAGCTTCATCTATTTCAGGGGCACGAGGATAGAGGAGAGGGGGGAGCAGGTCCTCGGTTACGACCTCAAGAAGAGGATGAACGTCCTTGCGGGCTTCGTCATGTTCTTTTACGTATTCGCCAACACGAACGTGGCCTGGGACTTCGGCATGATGATAATAAAGCACTTCGAGAGCACCATCTTCCCCGCATACTACTGGGTGGGCAACGTCTTCGCCGCGCCGGCCTTCCTCTTTCTCCTATCGCACCTCTTCATAGCGAGGGAACCGGGGGAGAAGCTCGCGGCGAATTACCTCGATTCCATGGGAAAGCTCCTTCTCGGGTTCGCCATGCTCTGGGTATACATGTTCTGGTCCCAGCACATAGTCCTGTGGTACGCGGACCTTCCCCACCTGACAAAACCCGTTTTCAAGCAGATGACGGGCAACTTCCAGGGCATCTTCGTGGTCATGCTCCTTGCCATATTCATCATCCCCTTCCTCGCCCTCTTATTCAGGAGGATAAAGCTCTCGGAGCTGTCGCTTACGGCTGTTGCCGTCATAATATGCACAGGAGTATGGATGAACAGGTACCTCATGGTGGTGTCCGTTTTTTCCGACGGGACGACCCCGGTACTCGCCACCTACACCGGGGTCTCGCTCATATTCGCGGGACTTGCGGCGGTGGTGCTCTCCCTTTTCTTCTTCAACAAGGTCTTCCCGGGAATCTCGCTCCAGGTCTGGACCGATTACGAGGGCTGATGTCTTTGGTTCTCGGAACAGGCGACCCCTTCGTCCCCCCTCAAGACTTCCCGGGGGCTGCGGGGGGCTTACGGGGGGGGGCTTAAAGGGCTTAAGGGGTTGCGAGGGCTGTGCGGGGCTGGGGGGCTGGGGGGCTGTGAAGACTGGCCCATGAAGAGGGCCCCGGTAGTAGGCGTAGAGCGAGAAGGTTTTAAAGATAAAAACCCGCCTCGACAAGAAAAGGCCCCGCGCCATGCGGGGCCTTTTCTTTGTCAATGGGTGGCTTACTTAAGGAGTTCTTCCCTCTTCTTTCTTTGAACCCCTTGCCTAACCGATAAACTCGAGAAAGGGGTTGGCGAAGAGGAGTATCAGGGCTATAACGAGCACGTATATGGCGAGAGACTCTATCATCGCAAGACCGATAAGGAGCGTGGAGAGTATCTTACCCGAGGCTCCCGGATTCCTCGCTATGCTCTCTACCGCGCTCTTTATGGCGTTGCTCTGGGCAAGCCCAGTGCCGAAGGCGGCTATCGCCATCCCCATCGCGGCGGCAACACCCACGCTTGTGAAGAAGATGATGTTACCCCCTCCGGCTCCAGTCGCCACGTGGGCGGCCTCTTCCGCCTGGGCGAAGACCTCAGGGGCGCTTACGGCCGTTATAACCGTTATCAAAAGTAAAAAGACCATGCTCTTTTTCATAACTCTTCTTTCCTCCTTATGATTTCTGCCACCCGGTTTTTGTAAAGGCTAAATCTTACTAAAACGACCCCTGTGTGTCAAGGGTTTTTGCGCCGGGGCGTGGATTTCCGAAAAAAGCGTAAAGGACGGATTTTTTTGCTCGAAAAGGGCGTTGTAAGGGGGGTATTTCAGACTTTTTTTACCACCTGCCGCCTGCCTCGCAAAGACCGCATCCCGGGGGTCTTTTAATCGCCAATACACCCTGCGGTTTTAAGGGGTTCCGCTGTAACACCTTGTTTTATTTGTTAAATTTAAGACAAGGCATCTTGTTTTCCCGACAAGTACGGTTGTTATGGTTTTTGACTTGGGTTCGTTTGGATATATAATCAAATTAAGAAAAAGAGGAGTTTGACTCTACAACGTAAAAAGGCTTTTTGAAGGAGGTGTTTAAAATGAGGGAGCTAAACTGGAGAAAATCTCTCGAAGTGGTTTCAGGTGAGATTTCCGGCGGCACAAGGCTGCCTTTACTCGTTTTCTACCGCGGCAAGGAGTGTGACGGCTCAAGGAAGACACTTGGCGAGGTCTTTAAGGTGCAGAACGTGATAAACACCATAGAGCGCGAATCGGCTCCCGTGAAGTACGATATCCTCGAGTCGAAGGAGATCGCGGAGAGGTATCATGTGGACTGGACGCCCACGTTCATCTTCACCGACGAGAACGGCAGGGAGCTCGAAAGATGGGTAGGGTATCTGCCCGCGGAGGACTTTATCGCGCAGTTCACGCTCTCCAAGGGTCTCGCTGCTTTCCATCTCGCGAGGTACATCGAGGCTGAGCGTGAGTTCGAGATGCTCGTAGAGGAATACCCGGACTCGGAGCTTGTACCCGAGGCGGAGTATTACCTTGGTGTTTCCAGGTTCAAGGAGAAAGGAGACGCCTATCCGCTCGGCGAGATCTGCCACCTGCTCCAGGAGAAATACCCGGACAGCATGTGGACAAAGAAGTGCTCGATCTGGTCGCACCTTACCTCTGAGTCGAGGAAACGTTTCGTGGCCTTTGACCAGGGCGGTTCAACGGGTAGCGGGGCTTACTAACAAGCCCGAGCCTGAAACCTGAGAGTAAAAAAAAAGACGCGGCCCTTCAGGGGTCGCGTCTTTTTTGCGTGTGACTTTACCGTCCTTAAGACGGGTTTTTCAACCTGTTGGAAAATTTTTTTG
>DATEAM010000169.1:0-2608 GCA_035288385.1 Thermodesulfobacteriota bacterium | reverse complement strand
GGCCAGGACCGTTGCGACGGGCCTGCCCCCGTCAGAGCGCATGAGGATGCCCGAAAAAAGCAGCGGCACCTTCTTTCCGTCTTTCGCGGTCACCGTTCTCTCCACGCCCCTTATCTCGCCTCTCTTGAGGATCTCCGATATGACCACGGTCATCTCGGGGGGCAGGACCTCGGCGGCGTGCCGGTTTATCAGCTCCTCTCCCTTGAGCCCCAGAAGCCCGGCCGCCGCCCTGTTGGTGAGAATCACCTTTCCATCTGGCGAGACGACGACAAGGGCTCCCGTCATATGCTCTATGACGTTGGTCATGAAGTCCCTGGATACCGTGGTGCTCAGGAGCCTCTTTGCCGTCTCCCTGAAGGATTCGGCGAGCTCTCCTACCTCGTCGGCGGTGTCCACGTCCATGAGGGCGTCGAGGTCGCCCGACCTTACCCTGAGGGCCGCGTCCCTGAGCTTGAGGACCGGCCTCGTTACCGTGCCGGTGATCATGAGCCCCGTTATTACCACGAGCGCGCTCACTGCAAGGGATACGAGTATTATGCCCTTGCTCACCCTTCTCACGGGGGCAAAGAGCACTGCCGCCTCGTGGTCCACGATGAGCGTCCAGTCCAGTCCGTAATCGCCCCCCGAGTGGGCGCGTACGGAAAAGAGATCGCCCCCCTGGAGCACGAATTTTTCAACCCCTACCCGGGCATGTTCGGGGTAAAGACCCGAGACGTCCTGGAGGAACTCATATTCACCGGTGGAGTAGAGTACCCTCTCTTTGCCGTCCACGAGCGTAATCATCGAGGCCTTCTGCATGATGGGCGAGGAACCTGAGATGGACTCCCTCAATATGCCGAGAAACTCCTCCACGTTCAGAACCACCTTCATCACCCCGATAAAATTCCCCTCCGGGTCGTCTATTCTGATGCCGATATCGAGGGAGTAGAGCCCGGCACTCTCGTCGTAGGCCACCTCTCCCAGGCTCGCGCCCCCGGCCCCCCCGGCCCCCCCGCCCCCCCCGGCCCCGCCGGCCTTTGCCTCCTGCCACCATGCCTCGTCGGATTGTATGAAGTCCGTGGTCTTTCCCGTCATGGCCACTGTGGCCCCGAAGCTGTTGGTAACAAAGACCTCGCCGAATATCGTGCTGCCATGTCTTCTGTTGAAGTAGTCCATCTTGCCGCGGAGCTCTATCGAGAGGTCGCTCTCCATCATCCCCACCATGAGGGGGGTGACGGTCTCGGTGGGAACGGACCTCCACTCGCTTTCCACCCCCTCCATATAGGCACGTGTGTCTTCCATCGCCTCAAAGGCGCGGTTCGATTCCTTTACGGCCCTCTGCAGCACCGGATCAACCGTATAGGCCTCGAACACCTCTATCCTGTGGTGCAGGGTCCTTTCCACCTTTGAGAGCACCTCTGTTGAGAGTGAGACGGAACCATCCTCGATTGCCCTCCTCAGGGCCTTCTCGCTCGCGCTGACGGCGAAGTAGCCGACGGCCCATATGAGAAGCACCACCACGACGGACTCTATCAAAAACCCCAATGTCAGCCTGCGCGTTATTCTCATGCAACCCCCAAGGACCTGCGGCCCTCTCCTTACCCTCTCCACGTAAAAAGGCCCGCATCCATTTAATCCAGATGCGGGCCTTTTATCAGGAGCTGAAGCTACCTGGGCGAAGACCTCTAACAGAGGTGAATACTTTTATGAACAGTATAGTGGGCGTTCTTTAAACTGTCAATGAAAAGATGCCTCGCCTGAAAAATCCGCTCAAAAAGGCATTTCTAATCCTCCTTTAATCTTTTATTCGTATGATGGCATGTTTAAAAATTTATTCCTTCAACCCAACGCCTGTGAACCCCAGGGATTTTGTTCCAAGGAGGGAAAGAATTACTCTACAATCGTCTTTCAGGGCCGGCCGAGGTCCTGGCAGTGAGATGGTCTTCTTTACACGCCAAATAACCAGAAAACAAGGAGGGTCTTTGTTATGAAGAGGAATATTTCAGGGAAGTTCCTTACCTTCTCCGCCTGCATGGGGCTCCTATCGGTCCTTATATATCCCGGGGCGGCCGTTGCCGAGCCGACTGAGGAGGTAAACGGCGCGGCGGTAAGACTCGAGCGCGTTAAGCAGAGCTACGAGGCGAGCCTGAGGCTAAAGGCACTCAAGGCCGACAGGCCGGCCGAGACGCCCTCCGCCGAGCCAACCGTGCCTGCCGAGTGGCTTACGAGAGTGGAGGGGAAGGACGTCAACATGGTGACCAACAGAGTGGCGGACTCTCCCCAGAATGACATGAGCATCGAGGGCAGGACCTATTACGTCCCAGGGCCCACCTACGCGTGGACGCTGGCTAAAAACCTCTCGCTCCGTTACGCTCAGGACCCTTTAACAGAGAGGACCCTCGACAAGTCGGAGGCCCTGACATTCGCCGACGCATCGGGCAACGTCTACTACTTCGAGTCCGAAGAGACCTGCAAGGCGTTTCTCTCCATCGAGGGGAAGGCGCAGGCTTACATCTCCTCGAGGTAAGTGGACCTTCAACAGGCGCAGGCCCCGGGGGTTCTCCGTCCCCGGGGGTTTTCTTGTCGTGTAAAATCCCCCTTCGGAAGAGGGAGGGGGGGAGGGGGGGGG
>DATEAM010000168.1:0-8731 GCA_035288385.1 Thermodesulfobacteriota bacterium | reverse complement strand
ACTGTAGGAAAGGTCGTAGGCAAGCTGACGGATAAGTACCTTCCCGCCTCGATGAGCGAACAGGAGAAGGCGGCGTTCAAGCTCGAGGCGGAAAGGCTCTCCATCGAGGAGTACAAGACCGCCATAGCCGACGTCCAGGGCGCAAGGGAGCTCGCCTCGAAGGAGTCCGAGGGGGGGCCTTCGTGGACAAAGGTTCTCACCGTGACGCACAGGCCCGCATGGAGCTTCATCATGCTCGGAATCTTCGGGTGGACCATACTCGCCCCTTACGCCGGCTACCCCCTCATACCGCTTACGGATATACACAAGGACATCATGCAGACGGTTATAATCTTCTACTTCGGCGGCAGGTCCGTGGAGAAGGCTGCTCAAGTCGTCTGGGGCAGGTGATGTCGTCTGTCAGCGGTTCATCCCATGGATTGCTTCGGTCACCGGTTGCTAATTTTCTCAAAAAGTTGTATGTTAACTATGATAATCTACAGATGGAATCGTTTGGCGGGGGGCCTCCGTTCGCATTCTCTTGACGCCCGGCAACCATGGAAAGCGAAGCATCGTTATGGATATTTTGAGGAAAACCGGCGCGGCGATATTGGCGACTTTTCTGTTAACAGCAGGCATTTCTTACGCTCAGGAGACCGCCCTTGAGCACTACTCCAGCGGCCTTGAATACGGCATCAAGGAAGAGTTTGAAAAGGCACGGACGGAATTTAAAAAGGCCCTGGAGATAGACCCCCTCGATGTGCACGCGAAAGAGGCGTTGAAGGTGGTTAATGACGCGACAAACGAATCCTTGCGGGACTTTGACCTTAAAATAAGGCAGGATTCCGCCGCCCTTTTGTTCGAGGGGATAACCTACGCGAACAGGGGCGAGAATGATAAGGCCATCTCGAGTTACAACAGGGCCATAGAGGTGTACCCGGGGTTTGCCGAGGCTTTCAACCACAGGGGCGTTGCCTATGAAAACATAGGCCAGTACGACCTCGCCATCTCGGACTATGAGAGCGCCATAGAAATAAACCCGAGGTACGTAATCGCCTACTTCAACCGTGGGACCATATACAGGCTTAGACGCCAGTACGACCAAGCCGTCTCGGATTACAGCAACGCCATACTTTACAACCCCAGGTATGGCCAGGCCTACGACAACCGGGGCTATTTATATATGGTAAGGTTCAAGGACAGGAAGAGGGGTTGCCGTGATTGGAAGCGGGCCTGCGATCTCGGCGTGTGCGCGAACTATAATCACGCAAGAGAAATAGGCGACTGCGAATAAACTGACTTTCCGCTACTCTTAAGGAGAATCGGGACGATTCTATTTGATTGCCGGCGGAAAATTTCTCAAAATCTCCAGGGCGGCTTGATCAAAGGCTCTGGCGATGCTTTTATGGCTGTAATGAGGGAAGATATTTACCATCGCAGAGCCGTGCCAGAACAATTCCCTTGATTCGGCGTCTATGAAGTAGAGGTATATGGTTACCTCGTCGCGTCGAATCTTGACCCTCCTGGATTCTAAATCCAGGTCTCTTTCCATTGGCTCGGTAAATTCCCACTCCTGGATTTCCTCGACCCGCCTCCTGTCGAAGTGCAGGGATACCAGAAAGTCAGGGTCTGTTTCCGACAACATCAGACCTTTGGTTTCCATCTCCTCGTCCACCGTTCTTTTCACGCCCAGCATATGGTCTTCACTTACCTGGGCTCTCTGGAGCAGAGGGAACCAGTTGTATGTTTCCAGCCTGTCAAAGTCGGTTTGCGCATCGTATTCATGATGCACGCTTACATTATAAAAACAGCCTGCCGTCAAAAGCATCACAAGTATTGACGACAGAACTGTTTTGCATAGAGGTTTCATCTTTTTCCTTCCCCTTGGCAGCAAGCCGTGCTTACGCAAATTGGAATTTACGGGCACGTGAATATTTTTTGGGGTTTAAATATTATATATAATAGAAGTATTTACCACTTATTGTCAACAAGGAAACCCCGGGACCATGGTGGAAGGGCATGCATGTCGCTTACCCCTGAGTTTGGCTCAAGCCATGCCGTCCATGATTCCATATCAGGGTTGAAGTCGAATCCTCTACCCTCTCAATCATTGACACCACCGCCCCTTAAGGCTATAATCCCTGATAAGTAATGGTTAAAGCTACTTCAATGCTCGGTCGCACCCTCGTCCTTGCAGGGATCATAATCGTAGTAATAGGGCTTGTCATCATCCTCGCTCCAAGGATACCTTTTCTCGGGAGGCTCCCGGGAGACATATACTATAAGAAGGACGACTTCGCCTTCTACTTCCCCGTAACCACATCCATAGTCATAAGCATCATACTTTCCCTAATTTTTTATATTTTTACGAGGCGCTGATGTTGTAAAAAAGAGACTTTAAGCCCCGTTGTTGTATTTTTGATACACCAGGGAGGGGGCCTCTGAAACTCTAACTCTTTGATTTGTAAGTATTTTGACGCCTGGCATGGTTTTTGCGTCTATTAAATGGTGTTATGATGCAGCAAACTCTTAAAAATAAGGTCATCTTCTCCGGCGTCGGCCTCCACACGGGGTGCAACGTAAAGGTCAGGATATCCCCCGCGAGCGCCGACTCGGGAATAACCTTCATAAGGACCGATATCCCCGGCTCCCCCGCTATAAGGGCCGAGGGCGCGAACGTCGTTGACACCAACTACGCCACAACCCTCGGTACAGGCGGGGCGAGTGTCGCCACCGTCGAACATCTGATGGCGGCCTTTTACGGCCTCGGCATAGATAACGCTACGGTAGAGCTCACGGGCCCCGAGGTCCCGGTGCTCGACGGGAGCGCCGAGCAGTTCATAGAGATGCTCGAGGGCGCGGGGCTCACTGAACTGCATGAGCCCAGGAAGTATCTCGTGGTAAAGAGGCCCATAAAGGTCACCAGGGGCGACAAGTACGTAATGCTCCTGCCCTCGAAGGCACGGAGATTCACCATAGACTACTCCATAGACTTCTCCCACCCCTTCCTCTCGAAGCAGACCTTCTCGGGGCTCTTTTCCAGTGAGGTCTTCAAAAAAGAGGTCGCCGGCGCCAGGACCTTCGGGTTTCTGCGCGACGTCGAGATGCTCAGGGCAAACGGGCTTGCCAAGGGAGGCTCCCTCAGCAACGCCGTGGTCGTGGGAGACACCGAGGTCCTTAACGAGGAGGGCCTGAGGTACCCCGACGAGTTCGTAAGGCACAAGGTCCTCGACCTCATGGGTGACATCTCGCTCGCAGGGGCGCCCGTGGTGGGCCATCTCGTAGCCCACATGTCCGGCCACGCTCTTAACCACGCCCTCATCCAGGAGATACTGAGAAGACCATCAAGGTGGGAGCTCACGGACTCGCCCTTGCAGGTGGGTCTTAGCAAGAGGACAAAGGCCTTCGTTCAGAGTGCGGCCGCCTTATAGCCTCCGGCGCAACCTTAAAAAAACTTGATTGAAAAAATAGAATAAAGGGGCCCGCTTTGAGGGCCCCTTTTTGATTTTGAGGGACTCCTTTTGCGCCTCGACCCCCCGTCCCCCTGGCCCCCCGCCCCCCCCAACCCCCCCCGTCTCTGCCGGACAACTCACAGGATTGTAAAAGAAAGGTTAATATGATAGAATTTTATTTAAATACTGCTGAATTGCGCTCATGAGTACTCGCGGATACGAGCGAAAACAAGGTGCCGGTAAAGACTAAAACCGAAAAGAGCGATAAGACGAAAACCCAGCTTTCCCTCGAGGACAACGCCCTCGCCATGCGGCTTTTCGGCGAAGGCGGGGTCAACATAAAGACCTTCGAGAAAAAGCTCGGAGTTGAGGTCGACACGCGCGGGAACCTGGTCACGATCCAGGGGGAGCCCGGCAAGGTGGAACTCGCCGAGAGGCTTCTTCTCGAGCTATACGGTCTCCTCGACAAGGGTTATCCCCTGTACCCCCACGACCTCGACTACGCGATAAGGATGCTCTCCTCCGATAAGGACGCCCGGCTCGCCGACGTCTTCATGGACACCGCCTACATCTCCTTCAAGAAGAAGGTAATCGCCCCGAAGAGTGTCGCCCAGAAGAGGTACGTAGATGCCATAAGGCACTTCGACATCGTCTTCGGCATAGGCCCTGCCGGTACGGGAAAGACTTACCTCGCCATGGCCATGGCCGTAAGCGCTTTGATGAGCAAGGAGGTGGACAGGATAATCCTCACGCGCCCTGCCGTCGAGGCGGGAGAGAGGCTCGGGTTCCTGCCCGGCGACATCGCGGCGAAGGTGGACCCCTATCTGCGGCCCCTTTATGACGCGTTGCACGACATGATGGACTACGAGAGGGCGGAAAAACTCCTCGAGAGGGGCACCATAGAGGTAGCCCCCCTTGCCTTCATGAGGGGCAGGACGCTTAACGACTCATTTATCATCCTCGACGAGGCCCAGAACACGACAATCGAGCAGATGAAGATGTTCCTTACGCGCCTGGGCTTCAACTCCAGGGTGGTCATAACAGGGGACATTACCCAGATAGACCTCCCGCTGGCAAAGCCATCGGGGCTCGTCGAGGCGCAAAAGATACTCGATGGAGTCGATGGCATAGAGTTCGTATTCTTCTCCGAGAGGGACGTGGTAAGGCACCCGCTTGTTCAGGAGGTCATAAAGGCCTTTGAAAAGGTCGAGGCTCGCAAAAGGAGAGCGCTCCACGAAGAATGACGGGTTTCTTATTAAAGGAGAGCCGAGACTTGCCCGCAATCGTACTGGTAACGGACACCACGGGTTCGAGGGAAGAGAAGAAGAAGACGAGGAAGCTTCTACTTGAGGCCCTGGTGGTCCTTGGCATGAAGGACTGCGAGGTAAGCGTGCTGCTCACCGACGATAAGGGGATAAGGGACCTGAACAGACGCTATAGAGGCATAGACCGCCCCACCGACGTCCTGAGTTTTCCCATGGAAGACCCGCGCATGATCGGGGACATCGTCGTATCCCTCGAGAGGGTCCTTGCCCAGGCCCTCGACTACGGAGTGGACCTGGAAGGGGAACTCTCAAGGGTGCTTGTTCACGGTCTCCTCCATCTTCTCGGCTACGACCACGTCAAGGGCGGGCGCCAGGCGGCGAGGATGAAAGAAAAGGAAGGGGAACTCCTCAAGGGCTTGCGGGACAAGGGCCTGGGCTGAAGCGCTCGCGGTCTCGACCGTCGCGTCTTGAAACGGGAAAAATGGACAAACAGAGCGAGATAATAAAACCGAGGGGATGGCTCGAGAGCCTCAACTGCGCCATAGAGGGCGTTGTTTACGCCTTCAAGACCCAGAAGCATATAAGGCTCCATTACGTTATAGCCGCCGCCGCGCTCTTTTTGAGCCTCTTCCTGAAGCTCCCCATGATCGAGTTCGCCCTCTTTTCCATCTCCATAATAATACTCCTTTTTGCAGAGATGCTAAATACCGCCATAGAAGAGGCCGTCAATCTCATAGAGGACAGGCACCACATTACAGCCAAGAACGCCAAGGACGTCTCGGCCGGTGCGGTGCTCATCTCCTCTGTGGGCGTGGGGATAATGGCCTACATTATATTCACGAAATACCTGAGAGAGCCCATGGGCCTCGCCCTGAGGGAGGCAAGTGAGTTCGCGGGACACGTGGCCGTAATATCCCTTATGCTCGTGCTCATAGCCGTCGTGATGCTCAAGGCGACCGTCGGCAAGGGAAGACCTCTTCACGGGGGGCTTCCGAGCGGGCACGCGGCGATCGCCTTTTCAATCTTCACCTCCATAATGTTGATTACCCTCAACCCACTCGTAATAGTGCTTTCCTTCGCCCTCGCCCTCATGGTGAGCCACTCGAGGCTCATAGGCGGAATACACTCGAGGATGGAGATCTTTCTGGGGGCGCTTCTGGGCTTCGGGGTGACTCTCCTTATATACCGGATCTTCCTCTATACACTGATATGACGAGACCATGGATGCTCGCGATATTTACGGGGGTGATCCTCGTATTCGCATTTCCTCCCTTCGGAGCGGGGTTTGCGGCGTGGGTGGCCTTCGTCCCCCTGCTCCTCGCCGTTGACGGAGAGCCCCCGGGCAGGTCCTTTGTCCTCGCCCTCGTATCCGGGTTCGTATTCTTCCTCGGCACGGTCTACTGGGTCGTGAACTCCATGTACCACTACGGGGGCATGGGGCTCGGCGCGAGCGTGCCCGTAATGCTCCTTCTCGTATGTTACCTGAGCGTTTACTTCGGACTCTTCGGGCTTTTCTTCCGGTCCATAAGGTGGGCGCCCCCCATGGGCCTCGTCCTCCTCGTCCCGGCGCTATGGGTCTCGCTCGAATACCTGAGGAGCCATCTCTTTACGGGTTTCCCCTGGATACTCCTCGGCTATTCCCAGGTGCCCTATCTGCCCCTTGTCCAGATCTCCGACGTGACCGGGGTCTGGGGGATATCGTACCTCGTAATGGCGGTAAACACGTCCCTCTATCTCTATGCCAAACGCCTTCGTGGTGGAACCGGTCCGAGGCCCGTCAAGGAGGCGGCTGTCGCGCTTGTAATGGTGGCCGCCTCCGTGGCCTACGGGTACGCAAGGATTGGTGAGGTGGACGCCAAGACCGCCTCCTGGAAACCCATCGACGTGGCCGTAGCCCAGGGCAACATCGACCAGGGCGTAAAGTGGGACGCCTCGTACCAGAAGGCTACACTCGATATATACAGGGAGTTGACCGTAGAGGCGGGGAAAAGGGGCTCCGAGCTAATCGTATGGCCCGAGACGGCCGTGCCCTTCTATCTCGAAGAGGACGGCAAGAGGCAGTTGGTATCGGGGATAGTACGCGAGGGGGGCGGGTATCTGTTGACCGGAAGCCCGGCTTACGACTATAATATCGATACAGGGAAGATAGATTTTTTCAACAGCGCCTATCTGCTCGGACCCCCGGGCAGGGTCATCGGGCGCTACGACAAGGTCCACCTTGTCCCCTACGGGGAGTACGTGCCCCTGAAGAGGTTCTTCCCCTTCATAAAAAAACTTACAGCCGGCGTGGGGGATTTTTCCTCTGGCCCGGGCCCCATGCCCATGGACTTCGAGCGCGGCGCCATAGGGACGATTATCTGCTTCGAGGCCATATTCCCCGAGCTCTCAAGGGGCGCGGTCATGAAGGGCGCCACCGTTCTCATAAACATCACGAACGACGCCTGGTTCGGCAAGAGCGCGGCCCCCTATCAGCACTTCTCCATGGCGGTCCTGAGGGCCGTCGAGAACAGGGTCTTTCTCCTGAGAGCGGCAAACACGGGCATAAGCGCGGTGGTGGACCCCGCCGGCAGGGTGAGGCACAAGACCAGGTTATTTGAAAAGGACCTGTTGACCGACACCATTGGTCTCAAAGGTGGCCTCGTTACCATATATACCCGCTACGGCGACGTATTCGCCTACCTGTGCATGGCCTTTTCCGGGGCCTTTATCCTCATAGGTTTTATTATACCACCCAGGGCAGGGGATTAGAAAATCCGCAGAACAGTTTAGAGGTTTTTATAATTTCTGGAGGTGAAAGGATGTTCGACGATATCAGAGAGGAACTCAACACTGCGAGAGAGAGGTTCGAAGAGCTAAGGAGCTTTCTTTGACCAGGAAGGGTGCCTCAAGGAACTACAAGAGACCGAAAAGGCGCTCTCCGAGCCTGGAATCTGGGAAGACCAGGACCGGGCCAGGAGTCTCATGAAGGAGAAGTCGGCCCTCGCCTCGCGCATCGAGAGGATAGAAAAGATAGAAAGACTCCTTGAAGACGCGCAAGTTCTCCTTGAGCTCGCAGCCGAGGCCGACGACCGGGACTCCGCCGCCGAGGCCGACGGGAAGATATCCGAAGCCGTCGCGGCCATAAAGGCCGCCGAGGTACAGCGTATGCTCGGCGCAGAGAGCGACCGCTTGAACGCCATAGTCTCCATACACCCGGGGGCAGGGGGCACCGAGGCGCAGGACTGGTCCTCAATGCTACTTCGCATGTACCAGAGGTGGGCAGAGAGAAGGGGATACGCTACCGAGGTCCTCGACTACCAGCCAGGAGAGGAGGCGGGCATAAAGAGCGTTACCTTCACCGTATCGGGAGAGTACGCCTACGGCTACCTCAAGGCCGAGTCCGGGGTGCACAGGCTCGTCAGGATTTCTCCCTTCGACGCATCGAGCCGCCGCCATACCTCCTTCGCCTCGGTCTTCGTCTACCCGGAGGTCGAGGAGGACGTGGAAGTGGAGATAAACGATGCGGACCTGAGGATCGATACCTTCCGCGCAAGCGGCGCCGGGGGCCAGCACGTAAACAAGACGGACTCCGCCATCCGCATAACCCACATCCCCACAGGGATAGTCGTACAGTGCCAGAACGAGAGGAGCCAGCACAAGAACAAGGCCACGGCCATGAAACTCCTGAGGGCGCGCCTCTATGAGTTGAAACTCAAGGAGCAGGAAGAGCGGATGGCCGAGTTCCACAAGGGGAAAAAAGAGATAGCCTGGGGAAGCCAGATCCGCTCCTACGTCCTCCAGCCCTACAGGCTCGCCAAGGACCACAGGACAGGAAAAGAGGTTGGAAACGTCGACTCCGTCCTCGACGGCGACATCGACTCCTTCATAGAGGGGTACCTCCTCGGCGTAAAGACCGGCTCGTAACTACTGGGAATTCTTGAGGAAAACTTTTTTAAAAAAGTTTTCCTCAAAAGAGGGGGTCTCCCTCCATGCGATAAATAGCCGGAAGTCTTTGGAAAGGGGGTCTGGGGGAAAACCTTTCTACAGAAAGGTTTT
>DATEAM010000167.1:0-19443 GCA_035288385.1 Thermodesulfobacteriota bacterium | reverse complement strand
GGTGCAGAGTAGGGGGCCGTGCTGTAAGGGTATTCGTCCATCCGGGTCTTCACGCCTCAGAGGGTTTTTTCTTTATGGCCCTCCGGTATATCTCGAGGGTGGCCTCGGCGAGGCTCAGTATTATGGGCCCCGCTATTATGCCGATTAGGCCGAAGGCGTGGACCGCCCCGAGTATGCTGAAAAATAGGAGGAGCGGGTGCTGGCGGGTCTTTCCGCTGACTATTATGGGCCTCAATATGTTGTCGGCGAGCCCCACGACGAGCGTGCCCCAGAGGAGCAGTATGACCAACTTCGTGTAGCTGCCGATTACGAGGAGGTAAATGGCCGCTGGTATCCATACGAGGGTAGTCCCTATCCCCGGAAGGAAGGAGAGCATGAACATGACGAAGCCCCAGAGTATGGGGTTGGGCAGGCCCAGGAACCAGAAGGCGATCCCCCCGAGGAGACCCTGGACGGCGCCCACGAGGACCCCGCCGCTGAAGGTGGCCGAGATGACGAGCCTGTTCTTTGAGAATATATCCTCCTTGTCTCCCTCGGAGAGGGGAAGGATGTCCTTTACGACCTCGAGGATTCGGTCGCCCTCCTTGAATATGAAGAACATGGAGAAGAAGGCGAGGAAGAGGTTGAAGAAGAACTCGGCGAAGTTCTTTATGGCGCCCTTCACTCCCTCCATGAGATAACCGCTCGCCTGCTTTATGGAGTTTGCTATCATGTTCTGTATGTCAACGGCCGTTACGTCCACGTACCTCTCGAGGTATTCCTGGATATAGGGGAATATGAGGAGAGGAGAGGTGTCGGCCCGCGTGGAGAGCTCCTGGAGGTAAGTCTCGGCCCAATGGTAAAGCCCTACCACCTCTTCGGCGAGGAGGGTGCCTATGATGGCCATGGGCACCATAAGGAAGAGCGCGATGGAGAAACACGCGACGAGCGATGCTATGCTCCTGTTATGCAAGCGCCTCAGGAGCCACCGGTAGTAGGGGTGGAAGAGTATGACGAAGGCCGCGGCCCAGAAGATGGGAACGAGGAAAGGGAGCATTATCACGTACGTCAGGTACATGACAATCAGGGACAGGAGTATGGCTATTATGCTTTCAGTCTTCATGGAGTTATGGCCTTTTAAGAGTCAAGGCGGTTAAAGAGGCCCCGAGCCTTGAAAGGGCCCGGGGAGCTAAATTTTTTGATTTCCTCCGTCTTTCACAGTATAATAATATTTCGTTAAATTACAAGGAGTTTTACCTTAAACGAGCCATTTAAAAGATTAAAGGGGGCCCCAAAAGGGTTATGGGAAAGACAAAGGCAGTGGCGCTTCTTTCAGGGGGACTCGACAGCACGCTCGCAGTCAAGCTCATGATAGAGCAGGGCATAGAGGTCCATGCCCTCAACTTCACCTCCGTCTTCTGCACCTGCGACTCGAAGGCGAGCAAGGAGGCGGGGTGCAGGAGCGAGTCCCGGCGCGTGTCCGAGCAGTTCGGCATACCCATAAAGGTCATGGTCAAGGGCGCGGATTACATAGAGATAGTGAGGAGCCCCCGACACGGCTATGGCAAGGGGATGAACCCCTGCGTGGACTGCCGCATCTACATGTTCACTCTCGCCAAGGAGTACATGGAGGAGATAGGCGCCTCTTTCATAATAACGGGGGAGGTCCTCGGCCAGAGGCCCATGAGCCAGCGAAGAGACACCTTCAGGGTGATAGAGCGCGAAAGCGGCCTCGAGGGGCTCATATTAAGGCCGCTCTCCGCAAAAAACCTTCCCCCCACGATACCCGAGGAGACGGGGCTCGTCGACCGCGAAAGACTCCTCTCGGTGGCGGGAAGGAGTAGACGTGTGCAGATGGAGATGGCCGAGACCCTCGACATAGGCGACTACCCATGCCCCTCGGGGGGTTGTCTCCTCACGGACAAGATATTCTCGAAGAAGGTAAAGGACCTCCTCGAACATAAAGCCGACGTGGGGAAGACCGACTTAACGCTCCTTAAGACCGGCAGGCACTTTAGATTCAGGGGCTCCAAGGTCATAGTCGGAAGGGACGAGGCAGATAACCTCCGCCTCAAGACCCACTCCCAGCCCGGTCACACGGTAATCGAGCCCGTGGGGTTTCCGGGACCCGTAGCCGTCATCGCGGAAGATGGCGCAGATGATGTGCGCGAGTTCGCCGGGAGCCTTATATTGAGGTACGCACAGAAGTCCAACGGCATGAGGACCGTAAGGGCCACCCGGGGAGAGGTGAGCTTCGAGTTCGAACCCGCGGGGCCGGCCCCCGAGGAGCTCGTGGAGGAGACTCGCGTATGCTGAAGGGCGGGACGGGGGCTGAAAAGGAGTTATTGACGGCGGGAAAAGAGGGCCCCGCCGAGCCCGTCGCAGACGAGGCCCGGGCGGCAGAGGCGGCGGAGAAACTCGAGAGGCTTAAAGGGATACTCCGGGAGATGCGCTCCGTGCTCGTGGCCTTTTCCGGCGGCGTGGACAGCACCTTTCTCCTGAAGGTCGCCACCGACACGCTCTCCGATAAGGCCGCGGCCATTACGGCCACCTCGCCCACTTACCCTGAGCGCGAGTTCAGGGAGGCAAAGAGGCTCGCGGAGGTCATGGGTGCGGCTCACATCGTCGTCGAGTCCAACGAGCTCGAGATACCGAACTTTTCGGAGAACAGCGAAAAAAGGTGCTACTACTGCAAGCACGAGCTCTTTGAGATAGCCGGGAAAAAGGCGCTCTCCCTTGGCCTCGGTTTTGTCGTCGACGGCTCCAACGCCGACGACGTTGCGGATTTCAGGCCAGGAAGCGCGGCGGCCGGTGAGCTCGGCGTGAGGAGCCCTCTGAGGGAGGCCGGGCTTGCGAAGCGGGAGATAAGGTTTCTGAGCCGCGAGCTCGGGCTGCCCACATGGAACAAGCCCCAGCTCGCCTGCCTCTCATCGAGGTTCCCCTACGGCACGAGGATAACCGAGGAGAGGCTCGATAAGGTCGGCAGGGCTGAGGAGTTGCTGCGCTCTCTCGGCTTCAACCAGTTCAGGGTCAGGTACCACGGCCTTACCGCGAGGATAGAGGTAGATGGCTCCGAGATAAACCGTTTCTTCGACGAAGGGATTAGAAAAAAGATAGTAGAGGGCTTGAAGGGGACGGGTTTTACGTACGTCACGGTCGACCTCGAGGGTTACAGGACGGGGAGCATGAACGAGGCCCTCGGGAAAGAGTAACTCCTTCGAGGGTCAGGGCTCATGTTTTTTCCGCCTTATGGGGGGCCGTCCACTGTAATCAAATCCGCTCCCCCTCCCCCTCCTCCTTCGCTTCTTCAAGCCAGTCTGATAGGTGGTGTCTCACCAGGGAGATGAAGAAATCCCCCTCGGGGTCGAGCATCTCGTATATGACGGTGGGGGGGCTCGTCTCAAAGCCCCTGAATATGACCTCCCCGCTCTTCAAAAAACCCTCGGCCTCTGTAGCGCCCTTAATCACCCCCGCGCCCAGGAAGAGCTCGAGGGGGTCTGCGGGGAAGAAGAAGGCCTCCTGTATGGATGGATGAAGCTCCTTTACGGGCACGACCCTGTTAAAGAAGCGCTTCACGCCCCTCGTCTCTTTCATGTAGGCCATGAGGGCGGCCTCGCTAAGGGCCTGCCCCTTGTTGTATATGTCGGTAATGGCGGTTACGAGCCTCAACGAAGAAAAGGGTTCCCCCGAGATTATCTTCTCGAGGTCGCTCATGTAATCCTCGGATATCAACTGCGCGAGGGCCTTTGCGTTGGAGAGTTTTCTGGTGGCCACAAGCCTCTCGAAGGCGTTCTCTATCTCCGGGGGCATCCTGAGCGAGTAGGTCGTGTGTATGTAGATGTCGAAGGGGTACTTTGTCTCCCGGTTCTTCCGCCGCTCCCTTTCGCCGGCAAGCAGCATCTCGAGGTTCGCCCTTACCATGGGGTGGCGGTAGGTCCCGCGCGAGGCCTCGTTTATCTTCTCGCCGATGGAGACCTTGACGGGGCCGTAAAACCCGTCGGTGGATTCCATGACCATGGTCTCGGCCTTGGCGCCGTAGGAGACGTATAGCCCTGTTTCGAGCTCTCCCTTGATGGCGTTTTCAAGCTCTTCGCGGTACGTGCTCTCGATCCTGTTCTCCTCCTCGCCGAGGGCTATGAGCCGGGTCTCGCTTCCCTGAGAGTCTCCTGCGAGCTCCCTGGTCATCTCGAGCCTCTGCCTCTTCAACTCCTCTCTTCTCGCCTCGAAACTCTTATGGACCTTTTCGAGGACCTCGGTGTCCTTCTTCGGGGGGAGCCTCTCCTCCAGGCCCTTCCTGTTCTCCCTTATTATTCTCTGGATGTCACGGGCGAGCGAGACGAGGTTCGACACGCCGCCTGAGAATATGGCGGCGTCCCCGGGGATGTTGGTGAGTCTTATGCCGCGTTCGTTCTCGGTGAGACCTGACCCCGAGGAGTAGCGGCTTGCCGCCTTGAGTATGGGTTTGTAGAAGTACTCCTTCATGAAGTCCGCCATGGCGATTTCCTTGACCTTGAGGGTCTTGCGGGTAAAGTCCTTCATGTCCACGAAGAGCTGGCCCTCTTCGGCGACCTCGAGGGACTTGACTACCGGCCTGGTGTCCGTGGAGAAACGGTAGAGCCTGCCGCGGTTGTATTCCTCGAGGAGCGTGTTCTGGGAGAACTCCGGTCTCCTGTCGGCCAGAGACCTCCTCATGAGGTCCACGAACCTCTCTATGCGGCAGTCTATTGCCAGGGCGAAGTAACCCTCCACGACGGGGGCTACGGAGTGGAGGACCTCCTTTTTCGCGCCCTTCAAAAGGCCCCCGAAGACGCCCTTCCTCGTCGAGGCGAGGTATGCCTCGAAGTCCTCCACGGCCCGCGCCCTCTCATGGTCCTTGCCCACGAGGGCCTTTATTCCCTCGAGCGACTTTATCAACCCTTCCTTTGAACCCTCGTCAGTGAGGCAGTTCCTTATGAGGCGGTCCTCGTTGTAAATATTGTAGATGAGCTCCTGGGATGCCGTGCCCGGAATGTCGAGGGCCATCATGTACTTGAGGGCCTCCTCTCTGAAGAGCGTTATGCCGTGCTGGGCCCTTAATGTCTCGAGGACGCCGGGCTCTTTTTTAAGTCCCTGGAGGGCGGAGTCCATGAGGGCCTCAAAGCCCGCGTTGAACTCCTCAAGAGGCGCTGCGATGCCCTTCAGGGCCTCGTAGCTCTCCGAGCTAAGCCCGTAAGGGTTAAGGGTTATGGAGAGTATGTTCGACGGTATGGAGAGAAAATACCTCGGAAGGAGCGCCGAGCCGAGCAACGTCTCGACAGAGGGGTTGTGGTAATAGGCCCCCGAGCCCTTCAGGCGCGCGAACAACTCCTTGAGGGCCGCCTTGAAGGTTACAAAGAGGGTGAGCCCCACGGCCATGTCGAGCCTGTCGTAGGAGAGGCCCCGGACGCGGACCTCCTTCAACCGCTCCTTCTTCTTGGCTATGGTGTTCACGGCCGCAAGGAGCGCAAGGTACGTCGTCCTCTCCTTTGTGCCGTGGACCGCCTCGTCCTTGAGGACCTTGTCGAAGAGCTCGGTTACCCATTTTACGAACCTCCTGCCCTGCCCCTCGGGGTTTAGCCAGCTTGAGAGGATGGCGCTGTCCACATAGGGGGTGTTGGAGAGGACCTCTACGGCGAGCCTTTTTTCAAAGGAGCCCGAAATGAAGATGTCGGTCCTGTAGGTCTTTTCCTTGAGGGGCGGCGCGTGGGGCAACGCCGGGGCGGAATAACCGTCCCTCGTAGCCTCGCTGTGCGTGCTCTCGAAGCGCTTTATGAGGAGCGAGGCGAGGGAGAGTACCGCCTCCTCCACACAGGCCTCGTCATCGGCGCCCATGTGATAGGGTATCTTGAGCTCCGCTATGCTCTCGCCGTGCTTGAACCTCAGGTCCTCCGGCTCGAGCATCCAGATACGTCCTTCGAGCGCCCCTTCCTTGCACAGCTCTCCAAAGAGCCTGATCCTCTCCCGGACATAGCTCTCCGCCATAAAGCACCCCTCGAGTGAAAACGTTTTTCAACAGTAAGCTTAACTCAAGCCCATGGGTAAATCAAGGAAGGATAATCCTTGTATGAGGCTCTTTATATGGGGTAAAATGTAAATTTAAGAAATTCAAGGTAGTCAGGCGATAAACCTGAGTTTTTCGGCCTCGTCCGCCCCCTGGACAGAGGCCCGGCGTGTGCCAGAAGACCTTTTACCTGGACCGGTCAAAAAGTGGGCGTAGGCAGACTTTTCAAATCGAGGAGAGCGCTACTCGTGCTCGTCTCCATAATCCCCTTTATCGTATATTCCGTGACGCTCTCAGGGGGGTTTGTATATGACGACCACTCACAGGTGCTGAAAAACCCCTGGATCACCGACCCTGGTTTCATCCCCGAGATATTCACCTCCTCGTCCAGGGCCTATCTGGCAGACCGTCCTGCCAACACATACAGGCCGCTCGTCTACACGGTCTTCATGGTCGAGTACTTCCTCTTCGGTCTCAAACCCTGGGGCTGGCACCTCGTAAACCTCCTGCTACACTCGGCGAACACGGCCCTCGTCTTCCTGACCGTCTCTCGCCTTACCGGGGCGGGGACGAAAGGCCTCAACGCAGGGGGGGCAGGGGGGGCAGGGGGGGCAGGGGGGACGGGGGGCTATGCCGGGTTAACGGCCCCCTTCTTCGCCGCCCTCGTCTTCGCCCTCCACACGATAAACTCCGAGGTTGTGGCCTGGGTCTCGGGGGTGCCCGAGCTGACCTATACCCTATTCACCCTCCTCGCCTTTTACCTGTACACCGGTCTCCCGGACGATGGGGTTAGGGGAAAGATATACCTTTACATAATCTCCCTTGCCTCCTTCTTTCTCGCCCTCCTCTGCAAGGAGACGGCGATAGTCTTTCTCGTCATATTGCCCGTCTACGAGCTGGTAAAGAGGGGGCCCGGGGCCTTAAGGCTCTGGAAGCGGTATGTCCCCTATGTCCTTACGGCGGCAGTGTACATGACCGTGAGGACCTATGCCCTCGAGGGGATATACCAGGTAAAGGGCGCCGGGCTTACCCCACTGGAGAGCCTTCTGAACGTATTCCCCCTTGTGGCGAGGTACCTGGGCAAGCTCCTCTTCCCGGGCGGGTTGAGTGTTATCTACACCTTCCCCCCCGTGCGCTCGCTCGCCGAGCCCATGGCCGCCGTGGGGATAACAACTACACTCGTATTCGCCGCGGTGATAATCTTCTCGAGGAGGAGCAAGACCCTTCTATTCACGCTATTGTGGATACTCATACCCCTGATGCCCGTATTATACACTCCCACGCTCTCCGTCGGGGGGTTTGCCGACAGGTACCTTTATCTCCCCTCCGTGGGTTTCGCTTCAGCGCTGGGCTGCTCCCTCGCGATGCTTTACGCGAGGCCCTCTTTTTCGAGGACCGGCGTGATCCCGGCGGTCCTGAAGGCCCTCGCGGCAGGGCTCCTTATCCTCTATTCCGTCGGCTCCTTCGAAAGGAGCCTTGTATGGAGGGACGACCTCACGCTGTGGACGGATACGGTCCGGAAGTCCCCGGGGAGCGCAAACGCCCGCTACAACCTCGCATGGAGGCTCCATAATATGGGGGAGAGGGAAAAGGCGGCAGCCGAGTACCTCGAGGCCATAAGGCTCGCCCCGGACAAGGGCGAGGCCCACTTCAACCTCGCCGTGCTCTTTCAGGAGTCCGGCCAGGCAGAGCTCGCCCTTGCCCACTACGGGGAGGCGATAAGGGTGGGGTACTCCCCGGCCCTTTCGTACTTCAACATGGGTAACTTATACCACTCCACGGGGAACATTCCAGCGGCCGCGGAATCCTATACCCGGGCCATAGAGCTTAACCCGGGCTACGAAGACGCCTATTATAACCTCGCCAGGACTTACCAGGGTTCAGGGGATTTTGACAGGGCGATACCCCTTTACCGGGAGGTCATAGGGCTTAACCCGAAAAGCGCCGACGCCCACTACAACCTGGGGGTCATATACAAGGAACAGGGCCTTTTCCCGCGGGCGATTGCAGAGTTCACATCCGCCCTCGAGGCCGATCCTGGACTCAACGCCGCAAGGGTCGAGCTCGACCGTTTGATTTCCGAAAAAGGAGAGGCCGATAGAGGAGGAAGATGACGGGCTTAACCCTTATCATACCCGTTTATAACGAGGAGCCCATCCTGAGGGAGAATATCCTCAGGATATACGACTACCTCGAGGGCATCGATGACTTGGACTCCTTTGAGATAATGCTTGCCTGCAACGGCTGCACCGACGCCTCGGAGGAGATCTCCGAGGCCCTCTCCAATGAAAAACCGGGTATAAGGCATCTCTCCATAGAGGGCCGAGGGCTCGGGGCCGCCATAAGAGAGGCCGCTCGTATCGCCTCCTACGACATGATGATGTTCTACGCCGTGGACATCCCCTTCGGTCTTACGGTCATCGGGGATTCAATAGCGGCCGCAAGGGAGAATAAAAAGACAGTGGTCATAGGCTCCAAGGGCCACAGGGACTCCCGGGTAAGAAGGGGCGTCATGAGGGTCCTCTTCTCGGCGACCATATCGATACTCAATAACCGTCTCTTCGGCCTCGGCGTCAGCGACACGCAGGGCTCCATACTGTTTTACGGCGAGACGCTGCGCCGGTACCGGGACCTGATGGACAGCGCCGGCCCCTTTTTTCAGACCCAGATACTCATATACAGCAAACTCTCCGGGTACAGACTCATGGAGATACCCGTTGAGCTTACGAGGGAACTCCGCGGCACGAGGTTCTCCCTCGCATCCGACGGGCTCGGGTACATATCCTCTTTATTCAGGGAAAAGGCGAAGCTCAGAAGGCAGGGGATAATATGAACCACCGGGGTAAAGAGGGGACAATGGAGAGGCTGGTGGCCCCGGCCGTACTCGTCCTGTTGACCTTCGCCGTATATGCCAACACCCTCTCCAACGGTTTTCTCATGGACGACACCGTGCAGATCGTCTACAACGACTGGATAAAGGATATCCGGCACCTCTCCTCCATATTCACCACCCATTCCTTCGGATACAAGCTCGGCGCCCAGCACGGGGCGAGCTACCGCCCCCTCGTCATCTCCGCCTTCATGGCGGAATACGCGCTTTTCGGCCTGAAGCCCTGGGGTTGGCACCTCGTCAACATAATCCTCCACGCCGTGAATACGGTAATGGTCTTTGTCGTAGCAAGGCGTCTTCTGGCCGGGCAGGGGGGGCAGGGGGGGCAGGGGGGGCAGGGCGACGAAGGAGCCCCCGCCGCAGCCTCGCCCCTTACCGGGGTATTGCCGGCCTTTGTCGCCGCCGCCGTCTTCAGCGTACATCCCACGAAGAGCGAGGCCGTGGCCTGGGTGGGTTGCATGCCGGAGATCATCTTCACCTTCCTCTGTCTCCTCGCCTTCTACCTTTACATGATGGAGGGCGAGGCGGGGGGAGGTGAGAGGGGGTGGCGCATGTACCTCTCTGTGGCGTTATTTTTCATGGCCCTCTTCGCCAAGGAGACGGCGCTCTCGCTCATGCCCCTCCTCTTCGTATACGACCTTATTAAAAAAGGGAGACCGGGTCTCGGCGACATAAAGAGGTATCTTCCCTACGCGGCCGCCGTCGTCCTTTATTTCGCCATGAGGATCTACGCCCTCGGCGGTGTGGTGCCCAGGGAGACGATTCACGCCCATCTCGACGGTTTCCAGGTCTTTATAAACGCCGTAGTGCTCCTGGCAAGGTACCTTAAGGAGCTTTTGCTACCCGCCGGAGGACCTCCCATGCAGCTCCTCGACCCGGTTTTTTCAGTTTTCGAACCCGCGGCACTCGTGTCTATATCATTTGTAGCAGCCCTGCCAATGGCCGCATTCTTCCTGAGGAAGAGGATAAGCCCGCACTACGCCCTCGCCCTTGCCTTCATAATGCTGCCGCTCCTTCCTGCCCTTTACATACCAGGGCTCCACAGGCACGCCTTTACCAACAGGTACCTTTATTTCCCCTCAGTGGGCTTCGCCCTCTTCGCAGGCCTTGTCTTCAGAGGGGTTGCGCATTACGGCGTAGGCAAAGAAAGCAGGGCCCCCGTCTGGGCGGCCCTGGCGGTCTTTTCCATGGTGACGCTTTTTTATTCCTTCGCCGCTTTGAAGAGAAACCCGCTCTGGAAGGACGACCTCACCTTCTGGAGCCGTCTTGCCCAGACCCCCGACGATTATTACGCCCGCGTAATCGCCGGGAGACTCCTTGAGGGGAAAAAATCCTATGACAGGGCCGAGCACAACTTCAGGGAGGCCATCGCGATCATGGGCACGCTCCCCTATACGGACCCCTCGGTCATGGCCGAGGCCCGGACCTATCTCGCCAATATATACTATTCGAGCGGACGCCGCGACGAGGCCCTCGTCGAGTATAGGGAGCTTTACAACCTCTACCCCGAACACCCCGTAGCCAACTACCAGCTCGGGGTCATGTACCAGGAAAAGGGGGACTGCGACAGGGCAGTCTTCTACTATACGAGGGCCGCCAGGTTCTTCACGGAGAGCGAAGACATAAAGGACGCCTATATAAACATCGGCAACTGCTACCTCAAAGAGGGCCTTACGGAAAAGGCCGCCGCAAGCTATACCGAGGCCCTCAGGGTCTCCCCCGGCGACCCCGTGGCCCTGAACAACCTGAGGATTATCGGAAGAGACACTGCAGGGGCGCCGAAAAGATAAGGCCGGAAAACCGGGTCCCATGTACAAAAGTCACATGAACAGATATGTCATAGCCTTTATTCTCACGGCCGTGGTCTTTCTCGTCTATTTCAAGGCCCTCGGTAACGGCTTTGTCTACGACGACCGGCTGCAGATAATAGAGAATACGTGGATCAGGGATATAAGCCGGCTGCCGGATATCTTTACATCCTCCTCATTCGCTTTCCTCATGGATAAACGGCCCGGACGGAGCTACCGCCCGCTGGTTATCTCGGCGTTCATGGTAGAATACGCCCTCTTCGGCCTAAAACCCTGGGGCTGGCACCTCGTAAATATAATCCTCCACGCGGCGAATACCCTCCTCGTATTCTCCATCCTCTCCTTCCTGCTCTCTCGCAGAGGGGATAAAGGACTGGGTTCTACGATGTCGGAATACCTGCCGCCTTTCTTCGGCGCCCTGGTCTTCGCCACACATCCCGTAAACAGCGAACCCGTCTCCTGGGTGGGCTGCGTGCCCGAGTTCCTCTTTACCCTTCTGTGCCTCGCCTCCTTTTATTTATACATGATCTCCGCGGGAGCTGAAAGAAACGCCGGCACCTGCTCAAGAAAAGGCGCAAGAGGGCTTTCCGCGCTTCTCTTCTTTTTTTCGCTCTTAGCCAAGGAGACGGCCTTTTCCCTGCCCTTTATCCTCTTTGCTTACGACTACTCGATGGAAGGCAGGCGCGTCTTCAAGGACCTTAAAAGATATGCGCCCTATGCAATGGCCGCTCTCCTTTACCTCGCCGCAAGGGTGTACGCCCTCGGCGGGGCCGTACCCGCTGAGAACATGTACCCTTATCTGAGCGGCCCCCAGTACCTCATTAACGGCGTGGTGCTCTTTGTAAAATACCTGAGGGTCCTGGTGCTCCCCGTGGGTGATGCGCCGCTACAGATGCTTGACCCGGTATTTTCCATATCCGAGCCGAGGGCTCTTGTCTCCATGGTCTTCGCTCTCTTGCTCTTCCTGCTCGTCTATTTGTTTAGAAAAAGGGTCCACCCCCTCTATATACTCGCCTTTTCCATCGCTGTGCTCCCTCTGCTCCCGGCCCTTTACATACCCGGGATAAGCAGGCATTCCTTTTCCCACAGGTATCTTTATTTCCCTTCCATAGGGTTCGGGCTCTTTCTCTCTCTGGTGGCCCGAAGGTTTTTAGTCCAGGGCACAGGAAGGAAAGGGGCGGCGGTACTGGTCATGGCCGTTATGGTGGCCTTATACTCCTTCAGCTCCGTTAAAAGGACCTCGTTATGGAAGGACGAAATATCGCTCTGGAGCGCGTCCCTGGAGGGCTCGCCCGGCAACTATTACGCCCAATACATGATAGGCTATGCCTTACAGGAGAAGGGGATGTACGGTGAGGCCGCAAGTAGGTTCAGCGAGACGATCAGGATTACGACCTCGAATCCCTATCCAGACCCCTGGGTCCTTGGGAACGCCCGTCTCGGGCTTGCCGAGTCTTACCACCGGAGCGGCCGTCCAGATGAGGCCATAAGGGAGTACACCGAGTTCCTCAAGACCCATCCCGATTACGCGGCCGCAAACTATCAGCTCGGCTATTTATATCAGGAGAAGGGCCGATTAGACCTCGCCATAACCTACTACAAGAGGTCTATTGGCCTTTTCAAAGACCCCGCCGACCTGAGGGACGCGTATGCCAACATGGGAAACTGCTACCTTGAGAAGGGGATGTACGCCGAGGCGGAGTCGAGCTACATGGAGGCGCTCAGGACCTCCCCAGACGACCCGGGCGTGTTGAACAACCTCCTGGTCTTGAGGAAAAGGGCCGCTGGGGCGAGATAATGTTTGACGCCGCACGGCGATTTGTAATATTTTAGAGTCCGGAGAGCCGCCGGGTGTTAAAGGGGTATTTTGACGCCCTGAGCGCGTGCTGTTGTATTGACCCTCATGTTGTGGTATAAAATGCAGGTATTATCGAAGGTGTAAAGGCCATGGGTTTTGCACAGGACGTCTTTATCCATGAGACTGCCGAGGTCGCCGATGACGCGACTATAGGCGAGGGCACGAGGATATGGCACCAGGCCCAGGTAAGGCCGGGGGCCAGTATCGGCAAGAAGTGCAGGATAGGCAAGGGAGTATACATAGACGGCGGAGTCAGCATCGGCAACAACTGCAAGATCCAGAACTACGTATCCGTTTACAGGGGGGTAACGGTCGAGGACGACGTCATACTCGGCCCCCACATGACCTTTACCAACGACCTCTACCCCAGGGCCTTTATCGACAACTTCACCGTATACGAGACAGTTATAAAGAAGGGCGGTTCCGTGGGGGCCAACGCCACTATCGTGTGCGGCGTCACGCTCCATGAGTTCTGCATGATAGCCGCGGGTGCGGTTGTGCTCTCCGACGTGCCCGCCTTCGCCCTTGTCGTCGGGAACCCAGGGCGCGTGACCGGCTACGTGTGCAGGTGCGGCAGAAAGCTCGATATAGAGAAGACCCCCACGCAGACCGTGGAGGCCAAGATCGTCGTTTGCAGGGCCTGCGGACTGGAGTACACGCTCCAGCTCGGGCTCATACCGGTACTTTAGGCCACGGCGCCCCCCCTGGAGTCTTCATAGCCGGGCGCAGGCCCCTGTACCGAAGAAAAAAACGCTTGCAGAGGCAATAGAGAGGCATGGACTCCATAAGAGCGAGGCTTACGAACATGTTCTCCAAGATAATGGCCGGCACGGTGACCCGTGAGGAGGGGGCCATGCTCATAAGCCACCTCGTCAGGGACAACAGGGTGGAGACGATTCAGGAGCTCTCTTACCTGATGAAAAACCCGCCGCAACACGTCTTTCCCAAGACCATCCTCCATACCGTGGCGCTCGCCAGGAACAAGGCGCTTTTCGACCTCATGGTCTCGAGCCTCAACCACAAGGACGAGGAGGTCGCGGTCCTGGCCGCAGCCGAGCTTGCGAAACTCAGGACTAACGAGGCCAGGGACGTCTTGAGGGAGAACCTCAACAGCGAGGCCTACCACGTAAGGAAGGCCTCGGCAACCGCCCTTGCCCAGGGATTCGGCGAAGAGGGCATAGAGATTCTCAGGGTACATGTCATCGCTCACAAAGAGCCATTCTACCGTTTGACCTCGGCCCAGGGCCTTCTCGGGGCGGGCAGAACGGGCATGGAAACGCTCCTTTCGATTCTGGACACCGCCAGGTCGGGTGTTCTGAGCTCGGTGGCAGAGGCCATAGCCACGACAAAGGGAGAGGAGTTGAGGGACGAGGACATCCCCAGGGTCGTTGACGCCCTTTCGAGGGCAGGCGACAGGGGGGACACCCCTGCCATTGTCGAGTTGTTGAAGGTAATAGCGCTCTTCAGGGGGCGGGCCGGGAAATACGAAGGCTACGTGGCCGCCTTCGTGGACAACTCTTCCGAGTCCGTGAGGAGAGAGGCGCAGAAGGCGCGCATCCAGATAAAAGAAGGCGCTGGTTAGGGTTCATTCCCCTTATAGAGACGCATGAGGTTTTTTTCGGCCTCCTTGAGCGAGGGGTCCAGCTCCAGGGCCCTCTGGTAGTGCCTGAAGGCTTCTTCTGTACGCCCCCGGGCCTCGAGGGCGAGACCGAGCCCGTTATGGGCCTCGGCATAGTCGGGCTTGATCTTTATCGCCGTGGTGAACTCCTCTGCGGCCCTGCCGGTCATCCCCATCTCAAGATGGGTCTTGCCCAGCTCGTAGTAGATCCTTGACGAGCGGGGTTCAATGACGAGCGCCTTTCCGTACTCGGCGACCGCCGAATCGAACCTTCCCCTGTCCCTGTATACAAGCCCTTTATTGATGTACGCCTTGAGGTGGGCGGGGTCGAGCTCGAGGGCCCTGTCGTACTCGGCTATCGCCTCGTCATGGAGCCCTTTAAGGTAATATGCGTGTCCGAGGTTGTGGTGCGCGGTGGCAAGCCTGGGCAGGAGGGCGAGGGCAAGCCTGTAACTACTAATGGCCTCGTCGACTTCGCCCCGCGTATGGTGGATGGCGCCGATGTTGAAGTGGGCCCTGGCAAACTCCGGGTTTATACTCACCGCCTTGAGGTTTTCGTCCAGCGCCTCTTCGAGCCTGCCAGCCCCGGCAAGGGAGAGCGCGTAGTTGTAATGGGGACGCGCCTTCCCGGGCGACTTAAGAGCCGCGTCAGACCAGAGGGCAAGTCCGTCGGTCCATACACGGTTCCTCGCGTAGGTGAGCGCCGAGAAGGCAATGACCGTCAGGATTAAGAAGACGGTGGTAAATTGGGATGCCGATGCTCTGGTCATAGGATTGGGATTGAAAGGAAAAGGCGATAAACGGTCGAATAACGGCCAGCGCCCCTGTGATTGGAAATAGGAGACGGGGCCTAAAAACCCCTTATGAACGCCCTTGTGGCCCTGGCGAAGACCCTGTTATCGACCTCCTTGCCCGAGGAGTCCTCGGTGATCTTGTATTCCTGCTCCAAGGACAACGACCAGGCCCTTAACTGGTAGAAGAACCTGTTTTTGACGCTCGTGGAGATAGTAAGGGAGTCGTCCACCTCGGTTTCCCTCCTTTCCGCGCTTATCTGCCAGGGGAGTATCCTGAAAAGCGTCTTCCCGTAAGTGGCGAGGTATGTTATCGTTTGCGTTACCTGATCGCCTTCCGTAAAGATGCTCTTTGAGCGGTTGAGTCTGGCGTGAAGTCTCAAGGGGCCTCTGAAGACGGTCCGCGAGTGGCTTGCGGAAAGGCCGATGGAGGTCGTCCTCGATGTGCCGACCTCGTCGTCAAAGGATTTTTTCCACCTGTATGAGGCCCTGAACCTGGTTCGCTTGAGGAAGGCCGTCGAAGCGCTTGCACCGATGCTGTCACTCAACTGCTCACCGGTGACCCAGTCATCTGTTCTGCTGTGCTCGTAATTGCCCCTCAGATTCACATACCCGGTCCCCACCCTGTTGTAGCCCTCGAGTGAATAGCGGGTTGACCTTTCGAAGATACCCCCGGTAAGCTGTTTCGTGCGTTCGTGAGAGCCCGAGGCGTTGAAGGCCGCGTATCTTATGATTTCTATATTGGCGAGGCTTAAACCAACCCCCTGCTCCACGCCCGTTCCTTCCTCTCTTCCCTCCACCTCGTCCAGGACGTATCCCACGTGGTATGTCCCGCTCAGACTCGCCCAGTCGAACTGCCGCGAGTACCTGGCGTTCGTCCTTACCCTCAGGGTCTTGCGGTCCGCCTCGGAGCCCGACTCCAGCATCCTGTATGAAACGGACTCCGAGACGGTCAGGTGCTCCGTGGCCCTGTAATTCAAGGAGGCCCTTCCCTGCACATCCTCCTCTTCTTCGGTCTTTGACCCGGATTCGGCATCCCGCGTGTTTATGGAGAGCCCAAGGCTCGAGGAGAGCCTTTGGGTGATCCTGTAGCCCATGGAACCGTTGTACGAACTGCCTACGAGCTCGGTCTTTTCCCCGGAATCTTCCGATGTGAAGCGGTAAAGGCTGTAGCCGTGGCTCTGTCTGAACTCCTTGCCTGGCCTTGAGACAAGCGACGCGCCCAAACCCTGGGTGGTCGTCGTTATCTCCTCGGCGCTCAAGGAATGGCCCGCGGCCGCGGCAACTGTGAACTGCGTCCTGCTCGAAAGCCTTGTCGAGTTCCTGAAGTTCACGGAGGAGCTGGAGGCACTTGTGTCGGTTAGGTTGTTGTTGGTGGTCGTATGCTTGGAGTCCAATGCGTTCGTGGTTGGGCCCCACTCCTTGTCGAGCTCCAGGCGGTAGTTCATCGTGGCAGTGTCCTGTCCTGTGCCGGTCTGGGTCTTTCTCTCGACCTTTACGTGGGTCTCGGGGAGCCTGATGAAGTACCCGTACCACTCGAAGCCGTATTCGTTGGTGTTTGTCTCGCGCCCGGAGCTGGTATCGCGCGTTTTTCTGCTCCCGAAGATGCTAAAGGGGATGCGGGACCGCGGCAGGAAGGTGGTCCTCAGGTAATAGTTCAACTGGGTCGAGTCAGACTCCTTGGTTGTCGTCGTTTCGATGGTGGAGTCCGACCTGGAAAAGGATATCCCGGCGTCGTAGATTATGAGTCTTCTCGAAAGGATGTTGCCCTTGGAGTCGAGGCTGTATATCTGGTTGAAGGTCGACCTGGTTCTCTTGGCGCCCGAGAGGGAGTCTTCCCTTTCGTACTCCAGGGTGATTCTTCCTATGAGGGTCCTGTATAGATAAGGGTCTATCTTAACGCACCAGGCCTTTGCCGGAACAAGACAGGTTACGAGAAAGACGGCCAGCGCCCAGCAGAACCACTTGATGCGAGACATAGCGTCTAAATCCCCTTCCGAAAGATAGAGCCGTGGTCCAAGGCGTATATGATCAAGAGTTCGGGGCGGCCTCTTGCGCCGGAAGAAATAGAGTTCAGCCCCGCGGCCCTAATAAAGATGCCGGGCGATGGGTCTTTTATTTTACTTCACGCATCTTATGCCCACGTCGTCGTAATAACCGTCCGGGCGCGCTATGCCCCTGAATGGGGAAGTGACGTATACCGAGAGCGTGTAATGGCCCATGCCGCCCCAGCCGCCACCCCTTATTACCCTGAACTTCTCCCCGTAATCCTCGTCGTTGTATTTGTTGCCGGGGTACTGTTTATACCAGTCCGCCGTCCATTCCTGGGCGTTGCCGGCCATGTCGAGGGCCCCGTAAGGGCTCGCCCCTCCCGGGAAAGTACCCACAGGGGTCGTGCCGGCGTGCTCCCCAAGCGTGTTTACCTTTGTATTGTCGAACTCGTCGCCCCATGGGAATATCCGCCCCTCTGCGCCCCTGGCGGCCTTCTCCCACTGTGCCTCTGTGGGGAGCCTCTTGCCCTTCCACTCACAGTACTCCGCGGCGTCCGACCAGGTTACGGCGACTACGGGGTGGTCCGCAAGGCGCTCGGGGTAAGTGGGGCCCGGCCAGTGAGGAGGGGGGCGGTGCCCGGCGGCGTCGACGAACTCCTTGTACTCCCTGTTCGTGACCTCCGTCCTGTCTATGTGGAAATCGTCGAGAAAGACCTTTCGAGCGGGGTTTTCGTTCGCGTACCACGGCTTTGTCGAGCCGTACTGCATGGCCTTGGCCTCGCGGTCGACCCGGTCGCTTCCCATTACGAACTCGCCCTTTGGCACAAGGACCATGCCCTCGGGGGCGGCGGGGGGGGAGGTGGCGGACTTGCATCCTGTGACAGCCAGGAGTGTGACCAGGGAAAGGAAAAACAGGCATCCCGCGACTGCGGATATGGGGAAAGGTTTATGCATCAGATGCCTCCGGATAAGCTCTCGCGATATTTTGGGACGCAAGACACGCTCCCCCTCATTCGGCGTCCTTCGCGCACCTGAAGCCGAAGTTGTTGTTGCGCGTATGGGGGTTGAAGAATATCTTGTTGAAGCTCGGGGCGCTTATGCCGCATTTGTAGTAAGTACAGTCGTACCAGGACCCTCCCCTGAGGACCTTGTACTGCTCGCCGTAGTTTTCGTCGGGGTGAGTGTTCCCCGGGTAGGGTTGAAACCACTCCTCCACCCACTCCCAGGCGTTGCCGGCCATGTCGTGCACCCCGTAGGGGCTTGCCCCGTCGGGAAAACTCCCCACGGGCATGGTGTCCTCATGGCCGTACTGCGGGGTGTTTGCCTTGTATTTCGAGAATTCCTTTCCCCATGGGAAGGTCCTCGCGTCCGTGCCCCTGGCGGCCTTCTCCCACTCGGCCTCATGGGGCAGTCTCTTGCCCTCCCACTTGCAGAACTCCGCCGCCTCCGACCAGCTTACGAAGGTGACGGGGTGGTCGGCCCTGCCGTCGGGGACCTTGCCTTCGCTCCAGTGGTCGGGCGGGAGGTGGCCGGTTGAGTCGACAAAGGGCTTGAACCGCGCGTTCGTCACCTCGTATCTGTCTATGTAAAAACCCTCAAGGTCCCTTTTGTGCTCGGGCTGGGACTTGGGCCACCAGTCGTTTGAGCCCATGGTGAACTCCCCGGGGGGGACGTAAACCATATCCTTGTACCTCTCGGACCTGCCGGCGCCCTTGTCCTTTGCGGCGGCCTGGACGACCCGGAGGGGCTCCTCTTCGCTCCTGAACCTGTCGTTAATGGAGATGTACTCCTGGCTCAGTCCTGGGCCGTGGCATTCAAGGCAGGAGTCATCGCGGGTATAATCTATCGAATAGGCCCTGTCCGGGGTATGGCAGTTGGCGCACTTGGGCTCCCCCGTCACCGGGTGGTAGTCGTCGGGGGAGGAGTGCGCCGGCGGCACCGAAATGAAGGCCAGCAAAAAAAAGAGTGAAGACCTCAGGAGGATTTTCGGGAACATTGTCATTTTACGCTTCCATCGTTTTCCGGGGTTTTTACCTCTACGGCTTCTTGTATCTAAAAAAGCCGGATATATCAAGACCTGATTAAGGCCGCGGCGCCTTTTTGGGAGAGAGGTTTAATTCCCCCTCGAATCAATCTGCGCCCGGCGTCCCTTCTTTTTCGGCCTCCTTGCCATCGCTCTCGAGCTTCCTTATGTAGTGGATGACGTCCCATCTCTCCTTCTCGCTCAATATCTCAGCCCACCTGGGCATGGCCATCTCCTCTCCTCCTATCTCCTTGTGTATGCCCTCGGTTATGGATTTGAAGAGCTCCTCGTCAGTATTTGACATCCTCTTCGTGTCGTGCACGAAGTCGGCCGGGTGCGGCGTTATAGCTATGCCCACGGGGCCGTCTCCGAGCCCTGTCCTGCCGTGGCAGAAGTGGCAGTACGTCTCGTAGATTCTCTTGCCGGACTCGAGGTCCCCCGCCTTCTTTACAACGCTCTCGCCGGT
>DATEAM010000166.1:0-3472 GCA_035288385.1 Thermodesulfobacteriota bacterium | reverse complement strand
GTTCCCCCCCAAACCCCCCTTCCAAAGACTTTTTGCTATTTATCCTGAGGGGGGAGACCCCCCTCTTGCGCGAATTTCATCTCCCGGGGGTCTCCCCCCTCAGGATAGCTAAAAGTTTTTGAGGGGAGTTTGAGGGGAACTTTTTCCAAAAAGTTCCCCTCAATTACCTTGCCCGGGGCTGGGAATTATTATAATCTCAATCCATGTCCTGTAAAGCGAAAATGGCGCGGTCCGTGATGCTCCAGGGCACTTCTTCCCACGTGGGCAAGAGCGTGCTCGCCGCGGCCCTTTGCCGCATCCTTGGGGACAGGGGGCTAAAAGTGGCGCCCTTCAAGGCGCAGAACATGGCGCTCAATTCCTTCGTTACCCCCGGTGGAGGCGAGATAGGCCGGGCCCAGGCCTTTCAGGCCGAGGCCGCCCGGGTCGAGCCCACGGTGGACATGAACCCGGTGCTCTTGAAGCCCACGGCTGACTCCATGGCCCAGGTCATAATCCAGGGCCGTATCTGGGCCAACATGTCCGCCGTAGAGTACCACGCCTTCAAGTCCCGCGCCAGGGAGTTCGTTGCCGAGAGCTTCTCGAGGCTCTCGGAAAAGTACGACGTCATAGTCATAGAGGGCGCGGGCAGCCCCGCCGAGGTCAACCTGAGGGAGAACGACATAGCGAACATGGGGGTAGCCGAGCTTGCGGGGAGCCCGGTGGTACTTGTGGGCGACATAGACCGCGGCGGGGTCTTCGCCTCTATCGTCGGCACGATGGAGCTTCTGGCCGAAGGGGAAAAGGACCGTGTGAGGGGCTTCATAATAAACAAGTTCAGGGGCGATCTGGGGCTATTGAGGCCCGGGGTGGACTTCCTTACCAGACGCACTGGCGTGCCCACCCTCGGGGTGATACCCTATCTCAACGGGATGATGCTCCCCGACGAGGACGGCGTGGCCCTTGAAAGCCCCGGCAAGGTTCCCAGGGGCGATAACGGGAAGGTAAATATAAAGGTAATAAGGCTCCCGAGGATTTCCAACTTTACGGACTTCGACCCATTGAAGGCCGAGCCCGACGTGAGGCTAAAGTTCGTAGAGAACCCCGATGAAATCGGGAAGGCCGCGATGGTGATAATACCGGGGAGCAAGAACACGGTAGAAGACCTCGCCTGGCTCAAGAGTAAGGGTTTCGACGCGGCTCTCAGGCGTTTTCACTCCCGGGGCGGAAGCGTCATCGGGATCTGCGGGGGCTTCCAGATGCTCGGGGTCTCTGTCGAGGACCCCCTAAGAGTGGAATCGAGCGTAAGTCGCATGGAGGGTCTCGGGCTTCTCGACGGGGTGACGGTCCTGAAAAGGGAGAAAAAGACCTTCCAGGTTGCGGCAGAGGCGGCCCTCGCCCCGGGAGGTCCTCCCGTAAGGGTCAATGGATATGAGATACACATGGGCGAGACTAAATCAAAAGCACGGAGCTTCGCGAGGATCTTCGAGAGAAACGGCACCGCCGTGGATATCCCCGACGGCGCCGTCTCGGGAGACGGGCTCGTCTGGGGGACCTATATACACGGCATATTCGACAACGACGCCTTCAGGAACGAAGTTATCGAGGGGCTTGAAAAGGGGTGCTCGGCCAGGGTCTCCTATGCCCGTGTAAAGGAAGAGGGCATCGCGGCCCTCTCCAGGACCGTGGAGGAGAACATGGACATGAAGGCCCTGTTAGGGATAATCGGCATCTGACGGGGAAAAACCTTGGGGGAAACTTTTTGTAAAAAGTTTCCCCCACACCCCCTTCAAAAACTTTTAGCTAAAAATGGATGAAATAATCTTTTTTTCCGCGGCCCTCGTTACGGGGTGCGCTTTAGACCTCATCTTGGGCGACCCCGAGAGGCTCCCCCACCCGGTGAGGTGGACGGGCGGGCTCGTGAACTCGCTCGAGAGGTTTTTTAGAAAATACGCTCGAGGCCCGGCCGCCGAAAGATTCTTCGGCTTTCTCCTGGCGGTCGTTACCGTGGGAGCAGTATATCTCCTTGCCTCGCTCGCCCTTTATCTCTCCTACAGGCGATCCGGGCTTTTTTTCTTCATCATCTGGGTATACATCATCTGGACCTCCATATCCATAAGGTCCCTCGCGGCAGAGGCCCACTCCGTTACGAGGTCCCTTGAAGAAGAGGGGCTTCCTTGCGCGAGGAAAAGGCTAAGGCGCATAGTGGGCCGAGATACCGCCGGGCTTTCAAGGGAGGAGGTCCTCAGGGCCGCCGCCGAGAGTGTAGCCGAGAACACCTCCGACGGCATAGTGGCCCCTCTCTTCTACCTCGCCCTCGGGGGCCCGGCCCTCATGCTCGCCTACAAGGCCGTGAACACCCTCGACTCGATGACGGGGTACAGGAACGCGAGGTACAGGGACTTCGGGTGGTTCCCGGCAAGGCTCGACGACGCCGCCAACTACATACCCGCGCGTGCAACCGCTCTACTCATGGTCCCCGCCTCCATGGTCCTCGGCTACGACTGGAGGGGGTCCCTGAACGTGCTTTTGCGCGACGGGAGAAAACACCCGAGCCCCAACGCCGGGCTCCCCGAGGCGGCCGTGGCAGGGGCCCTCGGGGTGAGATTCGGCGGGACCATGAGCTACGGCGGGGTGGCCAGCGCAAAACCCTTCATAGGCGACGACACTTTCAGGGTGGGGCCCGGGACCGTCGAGTCGAGCATAAGGATAATGCTCGCAAGCTCCGGCCTTGCCGTTATCCTTGCCATCGCCCTCCACGCCGCGGCGTTTTTGCTGATATAATGTGGGTAGACCAGGGCCAGGGCTCGCTCTTTTCGGCTTAAAGGGTGGGGTCCGGAAATGATTTTCATTGTAATCACCGTTCATGTTATTGTATAAGACCGCTACCGGGCGTTTAAAAAAACCTCTTCATCACCTCAAACCCTTTTGACAGGCCATGACCCTCCATGACGTCGTAAGGTTCATACACCTCCTGAGCATAGTCCTGTGGGTGGGCTCGCTCGTCTTCTTCAGCTTCTTCGCCGCGCCGAGCATATTCAAGGTCCTTCCGAGGGAGGCCGCCGGGGACGTGGTGGGGGACATATTTCCGAAGTACTGGGCCGTTGGGTATGTCTCGAGCGTGCTCGCGCTTGCTACCCTCGTCATGATATCTTTAATGGAGAAGAATTTCCCGGCCGTAAGGGTTCTGATACTCTCGGTCATGACGGCAGTCACCTTTTACTCGGGCCTCTCCGTTGGCACGAAGGCCCGGGCCATAAAGGCGGAGATGAGGGCCGCCGAGGAGACGTCGGCGAAGGAGGAGCTCGGGAAGGGATTCAAAAAGGTCCATGCCATAAGCTCGGCTTTGAACGTCGTTATAATCGTGCTCGGGGTGGCCCTCGTCTTCTTCACCTCCCGTAGCATGAGGCTTTAGGGGCCCGCTATTGTCACAGTCGCCCCCAATGGGAAATGGCATAAAGTTTTTAAAAGGGGTCCGGGGAAAACTTTTTGCAAA